>CAYRFX010000001.1:0-78652 GCA_964423665.1 uncultured Bacteroidaceae bacterium
AACTTGGTAGCCGAATGTACCACAACGTCGGCTCCGTGCTCAATCGGACGGAACAGGAACGGAGTAGCAAAGGTATTGTCTACAATCACCGGAATGCCATGCCGATGTGCTACTTCCGATACTCCCTCGATGTAGGTGACATCCGAATTCGGATTGCCGAAGGTTTCTACAAACACCGCTTTGGTATTAGGGCGGATAGCGGCTTCCAAAGCATCCAGATCGTTGACACGGACAATGGTATGGGTGATGCCCTGTGTGGCAAGCGTATGTGTAATGAGGTTGTACGAACCGCCATACAGATTGTCCGCCGCTACTACATGGTCGCCTGCCTGAAGGATGTTCTGAAGGGCATAGGTGATCGCTGCCGCTCCCGAAGCTACCGCCAGTCCGGCTACACCACCTTCCAATACTGCCACACGTTCTTCGAATACTCCTTGCGTGCTGTTTGTGAGGCGTCCGTAGATGTTCCCCGCATCGCGCAGCCCGAACCTGTCTGCTGCATGCTGTGAATTGTTGAATACATACGATGTTGTTTGATAGATGGGCACGGCGCGTGCTCCTGTTGCGCTGTCGGGCTGCTCCTGTCCCACATGTAGTTGCAATGTCTCAAAGTGTAAATCTTTTCTTTCCATAATTGTAATAATTTATTGTGATTCTTGAATTGCTTTATGTTCGTTGCAAAGTTATTTTTAGTGGTTTTTTCTTGCAATATTTGGTGAAATTTTGGAAAATATACCTATTTTTGCCCTGTTGAAAAGAAAATAACAATGTTTTGCGCGGCGAAAAGCCGCGTTTGTGGAAAAATGTTCTTTTTATGGAAAAGCTGGATAGAGTGGATTTGCAGATTTTGCGTGCTCTGCAAGAGAATGCGCGCCTCACAACCAAGGAGCTCGCATCGCGTGTGAGTCTCTCATCGACACCTGTTTTTGAGCGTCTCAAGCGGCTTGAAGGGCAGGGCTATATAAAAAAGTATATAGCCGTGCTTGATGCCGAGAAACTGAATCAGGGGTTTGTCGTTTTTTGCAATGTGAAGATGCGCAATCTGAGCCGCGAAATTGCACGGAATTTTACCGATATCATCAGGGATATTCCCGAGGTTACGGAGTGTTATAATATATCGGGCAGCTTTGATTATCTGCTCAAGATTCATGCTCCCAATATGAGGTGTTATCAGGAGTTTGTGCTCAATGTGCTGGGTACGATAGAGAATTTGGGCTCGCTTGAGAGCACATTTGTGATGGATGAGGTCAAGCATAGCTATGGTATAAACGTTTAACGGATGTCCGCGGACATCCGTTAAACGTTTATACTGTTATTTGCAACCTCGTTGTATGAACTCTTCGGCGGGTTTCAGTGCGTCGAGCTTGCCCACATCTATAAATTCAAGATTGTCGGCAACAATGCCGTATATGGGGTGTTTTGCTGCCGCCCACATGTAAAAACTCATGATGGGGAAGCGGGTGCCGTGCTCCTCATCAGCGGGCAACCCCTTTTCGTTTATGTATTCCTGCATTAAATGGAGCACCCTGTCGCTTAGAATGTGTATGCCCGAAAAGGCGAGCGCGAGGCAATCTTTGGGGTCAATATCGGGCGATGTAACATGGTAGTCGCCGCTATCTGTGTTCAGCCAGCCGGTGAGGCGCATATCGGTGGGGTTGAAGAGCAAGAATCGGGTGGTGGGGCGCTTGCTCACGAGCAGGCTTGCGAGCGCCTCTTCGCGCACTTGCGATGAGAACCACTCAATATCGCAGCTTGATAGAATATCCACGTTGTGTATGAGGAATCTGCCACACCCTTGCAGGTAGCGGCGAGCATGCAGCACGGCGCCACCTGTTTCAAGCAGTTGGGCACGTTCATCGCTTATCTCAAAAAGCATTTTACCTTCTCCCATCTCATTGCGATTGCTCACAATCCATGGCTGTGTGGCGGTCCACTCCTCGATTTTGTCGGCAAAATAGTGTATGTTCACCACGGCCTCGCTTATCCCGCTTGCAAGCAATTTGCGTGCAACGTGTTCAAGAAGGGGTTTCCCGCAAACAGGCACCAATGCCTTGGGGAGTGTGTCGGTAAGGGGTTTCAGGCGGGTACCAAGCCCCGCCGCAAAAATCATAGCTTTCATGAGGTGTTTGTTCTTAATTCCCGCAAATTGTGTCCGGGGCGTTTTGTACTACAAAAGTAGTGATAATATCGGAATTTTAATTATTTGCTGTTTATTTTTTAATTTCCACGCATTTTCTTTCATAATCAATGCTTTTATCATATATTCGCGGTAAAGTTACAAATGATATGAAACAGTATGATTATCTTATAGTGGGTGCCGGTCTTTTTGGCGCGGTATTTGCTTGCGAGGCAAAGAGAGCGGGAAAACGTTGTCTTGTTATAGAGCAGCGCAATCACACAGGTGGCAATATTTATTGCGACAACGTTGAAGGCATCAATGTGCACAAGTATGGTGCGCACATCTTTCACACCTCGAACAGGGAGGTGTGGGATTATGTGAACAGTCTTGTGCCCTTTAACAGATTTACCAACAGTCCCATTGCCTGCTACAAAGGGGAGCTATACAACCTGCCTTTTAATATGAATACTTTCTATCGTCTATGGGGTGTGAAGACTCCTGCCGAGGCGAAAGCTAAAATTGCCGAGCAGCGTGCTGAATATTCTTCCATTACTGAGCCTGCCAACCTTGAGGAACAGGCACTGACGCTTTGTGGAAAAGATATTTACGAGCGTTTCATAAAAGGATATACCGAGAAACAATGGGGCCTGTCGGCAACCGAGCTGCCCCCGTTCATCATCAAGCGCATTCCGTTTCGTTTTACTTTTGACAACAACTATTTTAATGATGATTTCCAAGGTGTGCCCATTGGTGGCTACAATAGGCTGATAGATGCTCTGCTCGATGGTACAGAGGTGCTGTTGGGCGTCGATTATTTCAGCGACCGTGCAAAATGGGACTCTATGGCAGAAAAGGTGCTTTTCACCGGTTGCATAGACCAATATTTCGATTACCGCTTTGGTCGCCTTGGTTACCGCAGTCTGCGTTTTGATACCAAGGTGCTTGCCGAGGAGAATTTCCAAGGCTCGGCAGTGATAAATTATACCGAACGGGATATTCCTTATACTCGTGTAATTGAACATAAGCATTTTGAGAATGCCGTTTCACCCAAGACGGTGGTTACTTATGAGTATCCCGATGATTATGAAGATGGCAAGGTTCCTTATTACCCCATAAACAACGAGCGCAATTCTGCGATATATGCGAAATATAAGGAACTTGCCGATGCCTGCCCCAATGTCCTTTTTGGCGGGCGTTTGGCGCAATATACATATGCCGACATGGACGATACCGTTGAGGCTGCTCTATGTCTGTGGCGCAGCATAAACTAATGCTTTGTGCAATATTCTTATAAACCACAAGGGGCTGTCATACGGCTCCTTGTTTTATTCTTCACCTGCTATCTTTCTGTAAAAGAATCCTATTTTCATAGTTGTTACGTTTAATAATTTCAGCAAAAATAAAACAAATAGAGTGAAAAACAAACAGAATAGTATAATGTAAATCTTATTTATCGTTGAAAAATGTGAAATTATTGTAAAAAGACATGAATGTATTGCGAGTGGAATTCTTTTTTGCTGTGTTTTACAACTGCTAAATGGCAGGTGGGAGTTTGTTTGTGGTTATATGTGCCCCGGGGTTGCCTGTGTCGTAAAAAAATGTTACCTTCGTGTCGTTTTTATTGAAATCTTTAATTTCTCCCGATGATATTATGGTATCTGTAGATGGACTTGCCGTTGAGTTTGGCGGCACAACCCTTTTTAGTGATATATCTTTTGTGATAAATGAGAAGGATCGCATTGCTCTCATGGGCAAAAATGGTGCGGGCAAGAGTACTCTTTTGAAAATTCTTGCCGGTGTGCGCACTGTAACGCGTGGTACGGTGTCGGCTCCCAAGGATACGGTTATAGCTTATCTTCCCCAGCATTTGATGACCGAGGACGGGCGCACTGTCTTTGAGGAGGCTTCGCAGGCGTTCAGCCATCTGTATGAGATGGAGGCGGAAATTGAGAATCTGAATAACCAGCTTGCCACTCGCACAGATTATGAGAGTGATGAGTATATGGCTCTCATTGAGGAGGTTGCAACAAAAAGCGAGAAATTCTATGCGATAGATATGACTCATTTTGAAGAGGATGTGGAGAAAACTCTGCTGGGATTGGGATTTGAGCGCAAGGACTTCGGCAGGCAGACCAGTGAGTTTTCGGGTGGCTGGCGCATGCGTATAGAGCTTGCTAAGATGCTGTTGCGCAACCCCGATGTGTTGTTGCTCGATGAGCCCACCAATCATCTTGATATCGAGTCTATCGGCTGGCTCGAGGAGTTTCTCATAAACAACGGCAAGGCTGTGGTTGTCATAAGCCACGACCGTAAGTTTGTCGATAATATCACCACCCGCACCATCGAGGTTACCATGGGGCGCATCTACGACTACAAGGTGAACTACTCGCAGTATCTTGTGCTGCGTGCCGAGCGTCGCCAGCAACAGATGAAGCAGTGGGAGGAGCAACAGAAGATGATACAAGAGACAAAGGATTTTATTGAGCGTTTCAAAGGTACCTATTCAAAGACTTTGCAGGTGCAGAGCCGTGTGAAGATGTTGGAGAAACTTGAGATAATAGAGGTGGACGAAGAGGATACATCGGCGTTGAGGCTCAAATTCCCGCCATCACCACGCTCGGGGCAGTATCCCGTGATAATGGAGGGCGTGGGCAAGGCTTTCGGCGAGAAACGTATCTTTGAGGGAGTGAATCTCGCTATTGAACGTGGTAACAAGGTGGCGTTTGTGGGGCGTAACGGCGAGGGAAAATCCACCCTTGTGAAGTGTATAATGAAGGAACTCGAGCACGATGGCTCTTTGCAACTTGGGCATAATGTGCAGATAGGGTATTTTGCACAGAATCAAGCGTCGTTGCTCGATGAGAATCTCACTGTTTTCCAAACCATTGACGATGTAGCCAAGGGTGATATTCGCAACAAGATTCGCGACCTCTTGGGGGCATTCATGTTTGGTGGTGAGGCGAGTGCAAAGAAGGTGAAAGTGTTGTCGGGAGGTGAACGCACGCGTCTTGCATTAATGAAATTGTTGTTAGAGCCGGTGAATCTGCTCATTCTTGATGAGCCCACCAATCACCTCGACCTAAAAACGAAAGATATTTTGAAACAGGCATTGCAGGACTTTGATGGCACGCTCATCTGCGTGAGCCACGACCGCGATTTCCTCGATGGGCTTGTAACAAAGGTTTATGAATTTGGGAATGGCAAGGTGCGCGAGCATCTTTGTGGTGTGTATGAGTTCCTTGCTGCAAAGAAGATGGAAGAACTAAGCGAGTTGGAACGTAAATGAATTATACAAAAACAGTGGCACGCTGCAGCGTGCCACTGTTTTTGTATAATTCATTTGTTTTGTGGGTTCTACTCCTTTGGTGCAATGAATCTGTAAAGATTACAACCAATAAAGTTGCCAATAACCAAGCAGGGGTAGAGAATCGCAATTTCTGTAATGTGTGCCAGGGTGTAGCTTGTGGGTACCGTGAGGTAATAGAAAGCATCGGCAAGGCAGTGGGGGAACCCGCAATTAATGAAAAGTGGCACGCCAAGAAGAAGTGTCAGCGGCTTGCCTTCGCGTGCAAAGGTTACAACGGTTGTCATGATGAAACCACAGCCTATTGCAAGCAGCCCTGCGCGTATAGGTCCTATCGCGAGGCGCGATTCTAAGATTCTTTGTGCAGCCTCTCCCAGTTCTATGGGTGATAAACGTGTCAATAAAGAGACGAGCAGGCAACCTGTAATATTAGAAAAAAGAATAAACAGCAACTCTCCGATAGCGCGTAACCAACGTGAACGCCCGTCCTCATAGCGCAGGGGTATGAACCCGGCTGTGCCGGTGTAGAGCTTGAGCTTGTAGTTTACCACAGTGAGCAACCCGAAGGAGAAGAGTGCCGCGCCTATGATGTTGGGGAAAGCAAGGTATCCCCACCCGGCAATGGCTACGGCTATACCCGATAATATTGCTGAACGAAATGTGTTTTTCATAGTAATAGATTTTATCTTCTGGTCTTTCTAAAGCGAAAGTGAGTGATTAATACAACTCTTCGTATTGCTTGGTGATTTTTTCCCAAGTGTAGTGCTCCTGTGCTACGGTTCTTATATCATCGCTGTTAAGGCTTTCATTGGTCACCAATTGCTGGAGTTCATCACTTGTTTGCCAATAGTGTGCTTTGTGGTGAGTTGTCTCGCGGTTATATACAACATCGTATGCAAGCACAGGCTTTCCTAAAAACATAGCCTCCACCAACGAGGGGTTTGTGCCACCTGCGCTGTGCCCGTGAATGTAGTAGCGTGCGTTCTTGCGCAGGGTATAGAGAATGTCGAGGTCGTATATGCTGTCCAGCAACTTTATATTAGGGATATTGCTGTATTTTTCTTTCAGGTTGCGGCTATACTCGTTTTTCTTCCAGTTGCCCACAAATACCAACTCCTTGCCACTGTTTGCAAAGGCACTGAGGGTAATGTGGCAATTGTTCTCCGGCTCAATGCGGCACACGCTGACAAAATACCCCCCCATAGTTAAGCCGAAATTGGCTAAAATTTTATTTTGCTTCTCTTGTGGCACGGTGCGTAATGCGTGGTCGCCACCATAAGCAATGAGCTTTGCCTCTTTTTTGTATCTCCACTGCACATAATCGGCAATACCTTTGTTGTCGGCTATTATGGTGTGTGCACATTTCACAGCCACCACCTCGGATAGCAACAGGAACTTGCGCACTGCGCGTGTCCATTTATCGCGTCTGTGTTCGAGCCCGTCAATATTTACAATTATTTTGGCACGGCTCAGCAACTTGAAGAGGGGGAGAAAGATGCAACCGCTCACGCCGAGCACAAGAATTGTATCGTAGCCACGCAGAGAGCGAATCATCGCTGTTATATCATACATAATGCTTTGCACGCCGTTTGCACGCCAGGAGATGTATTTGAGCTTTGCGCCTTTGTGTTGCTCAATTCTTTGCGGCATATCCTTCCCGCTGCAATATACGGTATATTCAATATCATCGGAGCGATGTTCCCCGATAATATTTTCAACAAGAGTTTCAAAACCACCATAGTTGGCGGGAACCCCCTGTGTGCCAATAACCGCAACCCTTTTCATCAGCAGGTTTTCTCGTTTTTTATCTTGTGTAGTATTTCTGCTGCCATGTTGGCAGAGCTATATTTCTTTGAGCGCGCTAAGCCTTCTTCACACAAAGATATATATAATTCCCGATTAGAAAGCAGTTTTTCTATTTTTTCTGCAATAAGTGGTAGATTTTGCACATCAATCTTGTATTTGCGCGTAAAATCAAATAATAGAGTTATATCCTTCCAATGTTTGTTTGGCGGTCTCTTCCCATGTATAATTTTCTATTATTCTATTGTAAAAAGCTTCGTTAAATGGAGCGTTGAATGCCTGAGTAACAGCATTATTAATAGAATCAAGATTGTCGGGTTCGCAGTAATATGCGTAGTTATCAAAGTAATCTTCAGTGTCTCCTTTTTTTGTTGCAACTACATTGCAACGCATAACGCCTGCTTCCAGGGAGGACAGACCGGGAGTCTCCATCCATGATGCTAAAATATGAACCTTTGCTAATTTGTAGAATTGTGGTAGTTTGTCGTGTTCAACTTGCCCTAAGAAGAACATATTTTCGTTTGCCTCCTTTTTACACTGTTCATAATATTTTCTAAAATTAGCTCCGGCTTTTCCTATGAATACAAATTTGTAAGGTAGCTTTTTGCAAGCTCTTACAATGTTAAGCTGATTCTTTCTGCCTTCTATTCTTGAAACGCATAGAACGCAATCTCTGTATTTCTCAAAATTGCTGTCAATGTTTACGCTGTTGTAGTCGAACTTGCTTATATCCACTGCGTTAGCAACGGCAATATAGTTATATTGCGATAAATTGAAGTCCGTTGCCACTCTTCTCATTTCGGAATGAGAATTAGGCAAAAAAACATCAACCATTTTTATGATTTTTCGTTGCAATCTTTTATGCCCGTTTAATAGGTATATGACCGTCCCTTTGGAAAATTCAAAATTCAGAATAGCACGGGCTATAACTTTGAGGTATTCTATTTGTGTAATAGACAAGAACTTATTAATGAACTGTAAAATTCCTCCCCTTGCTTTTTTCTCATACTCCTCGTATGGACCATAGATTGTCGATAAAGCAACTTTTTTGCCATATCTTTTTGCATTTTTAACCTGCAGATACAGTTCTTGTGGGCGCATTAAATTGAAAACGTGGATAATATCATACTTGGAAACATCGGGAGTAAGTTCAAGCGAGATATCGACATCAAGCCCAAGTTTTTCAAGGAACTCCTTTGTTTTAAGTATTTGTGTCGTATCACCACCGGGGGCAGTAAAAAGCGTTTTTCGGGATTGGAATAGAACCTTCATATTTTTGTATTATTATTTCAACATACTTAGAATTTGAATCCACAGATTTATTATAGTTGTTATTTGGGGGTTATATATTCCCTTTTCACGTATAATGTACTGTGAAAGCACAGACAAAAAGTATTGTTTATATCCTTGTTTATTTTGATTAGTTATATATGTTTTTGCAATCTTTTTTGCGTCCCAATTATTCTTGTATATTGCCGTTTGCATTAAAAAATGGCACTTATCAATGTTTGCGGGGTAGGTGAGTGCCGAATATTCAAAATCGAAAACAAAAAGCTTGTTGTTCTCGGTGAACATATTCCACGGGGTGAAATCGCCGTGGAATGCCGAGAATTCCACAATTTTCCCGCTGTATTCTGCCATAACACCTGCTATTGCAGTTGCTACAACCCTCCTGTCGGTGTGTGCCGGTAACCAATCGAGGTGCTCTTGCAGTGCGATTATGGAGTGGTAATAATCACTCTCTTCAAAAGGAAGCTGTTGTTTTGTCTTTTCGTGCAACGTGGCAATAAAATTCTCTTGCAGGCTACTCCATTGGTGAATAACTCCCGATTCGGTGCTTTTTTCTGTGCTTTGTACAAAGATGTGCACGCCGTTGTCCATTGTGCCACAGAACAAAGGCTTTGGAATGTTTGTAACTCCTTGTTTTGCAAGTTGCTCAAGGGTTGATGTCTCTTTCTCAAAGAGTGAAAGAATCTCTTTATTGTCGCTTGCTTTGCAATATCCCAGAATCTTTTTCCCCAGGCTTAGTTGCATGGTAATTTTCTGATGCACACAAGGAGTGCCCTCAAATATTGCGAATTCAAGTTCTTTGGTGCCGAACACCTTTTGCAATATCTCCTGCAGTTCCTCTTGCAATGTGCAATGGAGCGTTTCGGCTTTTATCACTTTGCGCACCAGGGGCAGGCTGTGGAGCCACGGGAACAGAGCTTTCAGTAGCTTACCGTTGCGCCCGCTCGGTTGGTACAGCCCCAGTGCCACCCGCATATTCTTTGCGGGCAGTAGCCAGCTTTTTCCATCGGCGTTGGTTATGCGGTAGCAGCGGTTATTGCCATCGGTTATTATTTTGTGAAGCAATGTCATTGTTTCTTTATTTCTCCCTTCTGAAGGGGCGCAGTTTGAATTTTTCTTTGCGAGTGGCGGAGGGTTTTGTTTCTAACTCTCCCCCTTGCAAGCAATGGGGAGTGGCTGTAAGCCGAGGTGGAGGAGTTTTTAGCTCTCCCACTTATTATGTTTAATCCTCTCTATCAACAAATCGCGGAACTCCCTGCCACGCGCCTCCCAAGTGAATTGCGCACCGGCATTTTTTGCCTTCTCACCGATGTTTTTTCGCTCATCGGCATCGCTCATGCGTTCAATGGCACAGCTTAGCTTGTCAATAACCTCGTTACGGGTGGTGCGGGGAATAACCACGGCGTATTCGTTGGAGAAATAGCGGGTGTATCCCGTGGTGTCGAGGCAGATAAGCGGCTTGCCCATTGCCATGGTGTCAAAAGATACCGTAACCGCCCCCTCTTTGAGTGAGGGGTTAATCACAACATCGGCAGCGGCAAGCAAGCGGTAATATTCGCTCATATCCACTTTGCCGGTGAAGATCACTTGTTCTTCTATGCATAGGCTTTTCGCAAGGGTTTGCAGGCGTGCCTTGTCGGTGCCTTTTCCCACCATAGTGAGGTGAAGCTTAGGGTTGTTTCTTGCCACGCGGGCGAAACTCTCAATCGCAAGGTCGAATCCCCGCCACGCGTCTAAGCGTCCCACGGTGAGATATTCGATATAGTCTTTTTTATCGCAATGCTCTTGTGCCGTTTGTGTTATTTGCTCCACTGCAACATCGGTAAACAGCACCGTTTTGTCGCGGTATTTCGCAGGAATAAGATTGCGTGTTATCTCTGTCTTGCACAGCATTAAATCGGCATTCTTGCAACGCTGCTTGAAACCGAAATTCAATGGTAGCATTTTTATTGCCATGCGGCGCACCCACTCTATGATGCGCGCCTTGCCCGTGTAGTGGCGGCTATACTCGGCTGGGATGGTTTCCAATCCTCCTATGGGGCCCCAAATGAAGAACTGCTTTTGCCCATAGGAGCTCACCTTCCACAGCACGTTGCCGTATGTGAGGTGGTGGAATATTTTTATATTATTCTCGCGCATTGTGCGCTTTACAATGCGGTTTGTGCAATATTGCCAGATGTTGTAGTATGTGCGCACACCACGCAGTCCCTTTTTCCAGAATCGTGCCCAGCGGGGCAAGTCGAAGTAGAGAAAATGTATTCCGCTGTATTCGGGGTGGGCTGCTATCCACGGCTCAATGGTGGGACGGTTGCTCTCACGCGTGAGCACCCACAACTCAAAGTAGCGCGACATCTCCAGCACCCAGTGCCAGCCCACGCCAATCTCGCTGCCTAACCCAGGCTCGCAGGCGTATGCCGAAACGAATATTTTATGTTTTGTTGTGGTCATTGATGTTTTTTCTTTATAATGCACTCGGCTATTTTGTCAATAGTGTTGCCGATAAGAATAGATATTCCAACTCCTGCAATGGTGTAAATAATCCAAATATAGCTACTGTGGTTATGAAGAACAGGAAATTCAGAGAGTCTTTCAATTGGATATTTACATATTGCAATAACAATCAGACTTATTATTTTGAATGAGAGAAAATGGAATGTAAGAATATAGAATGTTTTCTTGCCAATGTAATCCAGCATCTTCTTTCCACCCCCCCATTATTTTAGAGATGTAAATAGTTGATATGGAGCCGATTATCGAGACGGAGAAGTATGCGAAAATATCAACGCCTTTTACATCAATATTTCCACTAAAGAACAACGAAGTGATAATTACTGCAACATATCCGGTAACGCCCAATATTAATGGATAACTGCTTTTCAAACCAACCTCTTTCAATGTGTAACCCGCAGTAAAATATGCTGTTGCCAATAGTGTTTTGCTACCTATTGTTGGAATCTTGAAAGGTGCTATGCTTGCTAAATATGCTATTCCCACAAAGAATGCACATAAAAAGAGTAAGTCTCTTTTGTTTATTCTTTTTCTTATTATTGTGATTAGATTTAGGAATAAAATTGAAATTATTGATGCATATAACAACTCTTTCAAGAACCAGTAGCCTCCAAGCAGTTGCTCGCTGCCTGTGAGAGTGAATATATGGAATATCTTCATCTTAAAATTATGGAGCGAATAATAATTGCTATATACCCCTAATTTGTAGAAGATATTATGAAACAGAAGAAATATTAAGGAATATTTTACAAAAGGGACATATAAACCTTTAATTTTTCTGCTTATAAACGATTTAACATCGCCTAAGTATTTTTCCTTGAATAAAAAGCCGGAGATAAGGAAAAAGCATGGCATATGGAACTGGTATATGAATTTCCCAAGCAAGCATGGTATCCCCGTATGCCCCACCACCATTAGGATTATAAGTATTCCCTTGGCTACAGATATTTCGGTATAGTGCTTTTGTGTTTCTGTCATAGCAGTTACAGACTCTATGAAACTTTAGATTTATATTTTATGAAACGATAAATGTACATCGCAATTTGTCCAAAAGGGGATATTATATTTGATATAAATGAAAATAAAGCAGGTGCTTTCTGTGCTGTTTTCACAAGTAAATTTTTATTATTTACTTTACATAGATTTTCCTGAATATTTGTTGCTTTATCTTTAATGTTGTCGTAATAGAAAAAGTAACATCGTAATCCCAAATATCCCATCATCTCCCCTATTCTGCCAATCTCTGCTTTTACACCTTGGGAAGATTCGACAAATGTTGTCGATAACATCTCGTGCATTCTTTTGGAAAGCCTCAGAGTGCTGTACACCGTTTCTTTGCTCTTGTACGATGTCATAGTTGTGGATATGCTCGTCTTGTTGTAGTGTATGAAAAGTATTGGTTGATATTGAACACGTTTAGCGTAATGCACAAGTTTGTGTACCCAGTCGATGTCTTCAATCCTTTCATTTTCGGCAAAGAAAAGGTTGTTGTCTATCATGTGAGAACGCCGGAATATGAATTTCCACGGAGCGTATGGGATTGAATTTATTTCAATTATTTCGTCACCACTCATTATTTCGCGGTTGGGAAAATTGTGTTGCAATGTGTTACTTACTTTCCCGGGCGACTGGTATGCGCAATCAACAATAAGAATCTCTAACTTTTCCTTTTGTAAATGATTATATACAGCGGTAATGCTTTCTTTGTGAAAATAATCGTCCTGGTCTATAAAAATGATGTATTTCCCTTTTGCGGCTCTCACTCCTTTGTTTCTTGACCCCCCCCCTGGCGTATATTTTGTTTATTCTCAATGACTTGCAGGTTGTTGTGTTCTTTGCATTGCTCTTTTAGCCATTGGCGTGTATCATCTGTGCTGCAATCATCTACACATATAACCTCATACAAGTTTTTGTCTAACGATTGCCCCCATATGCTGTTAAGGCATACAGGCAGGTCGTGTGTGAGTCCGTTATATACGGGAATTACTATGGAAAAGAAAGGGGTGCTCATATTGCTTGGGAATGTATTTTGTGTTGAATCTCTATGTTTTAACTATAATATAAGGTATGTGGCAACGAATATATTATGTATGGTGTGTTATTGGGTATTTATCACTTTTGCATAATATGTGGCTTTGCCATCGCACTTTAATTTATAGTCAGCCTTATAGCTAAGTTTGAAAATAAAATTTTCAGATATAAGTTTCTTGTAATATTCTTCGTCGTATGGTTTGTTCATTAGTGCGAATAGCATAAATCGTTCCAAATTATTATCGGGTGTGCTATTTACGCTCTCTTTGACTGCAGGTAATATTTTTGTTGCATAAATAAATACTCTGTCTTGCAACAAATAGTCGGGCCACACCCTCTCGTTGACGCATACAGCGGTAAGAATATCTCTTATGAATGAAAAAGTTACGCTACCTATTTTGTTGCTGCCTATTGCGTAACTACACCATTTTGTGTTTTCTTTATTATTGTGCGGAGAGAAAAAAGCACATTGTTTGACTATTTCCGGCATATTGGTTGGGAACCACACAGTGCTGTCTATCCATAAACCACCATATTTTGATAAAATGGTATTTCGTAGTATGTCGCTGAAATGTGCAAATAAAAGTTCTCCTTTATGCAGTTTGTCATATACCGTTGGGGGTAATTGAACAAACTCTCTGACATTATTCATATCAATAAATTGCACATTCTTGTTGTTCTGTTTCAATTTGTCATAACAAGCCTTTACCAGATGTGGCATATACTTCTTGCCCTGCCCCCAAAATACCCATATCTTGAAATCCTTACATTCAATGTCGCTCTCCTTGCATACGCGATATTTTTTTATAATATCGGGATAGTGTTTCTCTATATGTTTTTCTATGTAATATTGCTTTTTCTTATCAGCTTTCTTATTCAAACTTCTGGCTTGCAACCCCCATGATATCCACCATATAAGATTCCAAAATACATACATCAGAGGCCACCCCCCCATAATCAAATTTATTATATCGCTGAAAATCAGCGATATGCGTCGATAAATATTTTTGATGTGGTTGATCATAATCTAAAAAAACAGCAACTATATTTTATATATAAGGTTATTTTAATCTTCTTAAATTCTTCTTGTGTTGCTCCTCAAAAACATATGTGAGAATCTCACACACCGCTGCTTGTGGCGCTTGCTCATTTAGTACCTTGCGGTAGCCTTTCTTGCTACACAGGTAATCTATCTTCTCGTTAATTGTTCTTATTCCCTCTTCGTCGAGCTCGCGTTTGCGGGCAAGAATAGTCTCACTGCTTGCTGTGAGCAAAATATTGTAGTTAAGAGTAGGGATAAAGAGCATTTTCCACCAGTAAAGAAACTTAGGACTCAAGTATATGCGTGAGCGGCGGCTGTCGCAGATGATGTCGGTGAAATATCGGTCGAAGATAACGACGCGGGTGATGCGTGTAACACTCTTCACCTTTACAAAATAGCCTATGATATAATCTATGGAGTAGTAGGCAAGGCGTGCTATAGAGCTTAGTTTGCTTGTCTTACCCCCGCGATGAGGCTTGTCGTAGTTTCTATCCACCTCTTTTTTTATTCCTGCCGAGTGGGCTACATCTCCCAAATTACCAAATAGTTGTGGGCGGAAATGGTAGTATTTGTGTGCGGTGCCAAACACAGGTGCAATTCTTTCGAGAATCATCTCTATGACTGTAGTTTTTCCACTACCATCGGGGCCGGTGAATCCTATGCTCACTCCTGTATTTGAGCAGATGTAGTTCTTTATGAATGTATAAAGGAAATATATCACACTGCATATGAGTGCAAACGGTCTCTTCTTTAGATTTGCCCATAGGGCTCTTGCAATAAGTCTTTTCCCACTTTTCTTGTCGCATTCGGCTACGCTATTGCAGCCGAATAGTTCTTTTATCTTTTGGACAACAACTGCCTGGTGCTCGGCTGCTTCGCGTGTGGTGCGGTATTTTTCGGGGTATTTGCTGCCCACAGCTCTGTTGTAGAGGTATTTGTCGAGAAATTGCCCTTCTGCCTCAATGTAGTATAGAAAACCATTGAATTTTTTATTTGCAAGGAACTCCTCTGCGCTCATCAGTTGTATGCCCCAGACAGATGTGTCGAAAAAGAAATCCCACTGTATAATATCAGTCTCTGTCTCGTTGGTGGTGGCACATACATAACTTATGAGGCGGTCGCTGTGCAGGTAGGTTACTATTTTCCACCCACTCTTGTCAATGAGTTGCACAAGTTCGTTTTTTATCGCTTTGTAGCTCTTACGAGTAATTATTATGTCTATGTCGCGGCTGTTGTTGCTGCTTGGCAGCCCTTCAAAGTTGCGCAATACGGCGTAATCGGCTTTGTCGTTCAGCAAGCCTATTGCATCGCTTATGTGTTTTATTGTTCTTTCTGTTTGGCTCATTGTGTTTTTGTTATTGCAGCGAATCTATTTTGTTCTTTTATAGACATAAGAACATAAGTTACATATTTTTTGTATCCTTGAATGTTGTGCTTGATAAGGCAAAGGCTGTCATTCCGAACGTATGTGAGGAATCTCGCAAACTATCAGAAAGAGATCTTTCACTTTCGTTCAAGATGACAAGAATTTTGGTTCGTTTTATTATTCTGACGACTGTATGGAGGAAGAATCTCAAAACAAATACTTTGTATTACCACCTAAAATCTTCTGCTAAATTTTTCTTATTTGGGTTGACAGAGAATATAAGTTTTTCCTTTTTCTCTCTTCTCCAGCCTTTTAGTTCCTTTTCGCGTGCAATAGCATCATCTATAACTTGGTATTCCTCAAAATAAATAAGATGATGGCATCTGTATTTCTTTGTAAATCCTTCAACTATACCTGTTTTATGTTCAATGTATCTTCTATATAAATCGTTAGTAATACCAATATATAATACTTTATGAGTTTTATTAGACATTATATAAACCCAATATTGATGAATATTAAACATAAATGATATTTTTTAGATTCCTCCCTTCGGTTCGGAATGACAAAACTTTGTTTTGTTATCGGCGAGTTTCTATGAAACGAGCCAATGACATTACAAATATAGAATGACACGGGTTTGTCAAAAACATAAATACTATTCGAAACACTTTTATTGTTTATTCTCCATTTCGCGTATAAAATCATCGGCAATATACATATCACCATAAAGATATAAGCCTGTTGATTTATCGTGGAGTTTTGCACAAGTGTCGCTTGTATAGAACATTTTTAATGCTTTTGCATTATCTATGTTCAATCTTTTTGCCAAAATTATACTTATGGCACCAATACGGTTGCTCATGATTATTTCCTGAATCACCGGTGACTTTGTTGTATTATTACAATTCTTCTGTTCCATCGAATACAAGATGTTTGTTGGCAATTTCTTGACTTAATATACATATTTGATTGTTGGGTTGGTGCTTTGACAACTCCCGCAATGCAGTCCCAAGTTCAATAAGCCCGCTCAGATATAGATTGATTGAGTCGATAACACGGTCGTTGGCAACACCGCCCTCTACATAGTCATATTCGTTGGCAATATTTTTTCCTGCACGGTTGGCAATGATAAATTCAAGCCATTCTTCATCGTATTTCTTGAATATCTTGCATCGCGCTTCTTTTAAGATTGCTTCACGGTTCAATTTATAACGATTTATTAATGGTGATTTATGACGAGACTTTGCCATGTTTTCTGCCCATTTCACTGCTTGTTCGCGTAGGTTTGTAACGTAAAAACCTTGCCCGAAGTCTAAATTCTTTCGTCCAAATCCGCATATTGGGCTCTTTATAATTTCAGTCCCACCATGGTACACTATTATTTCTTTCATCATTTGTCCTCCCATGTTTTTAGGCATTCCACCAATCGCTCAACTAAGACTTCGCGGCTTTCGCTGTGCAAAGGCTCGTAATTGGGAATAATGTAATTGTCTATCATCCCCACACGTTCCATTCGCTTGAACACCTCGTTATAGCCGGTGCCGAGATATCTTGCTGTTGTTTCTATGCATGTTGCGACGAAGGTCATAACAATTTGCTCTTTTGGTATTTCTCGTATATTTTCCATGTAAAACATTATTACATTTTATAGAATGAACATTGCTTATGTTCTTTTGTTCTTTTATAGACAATAAGAACATAAGTTACATATTTTTTGTATCCTTGAATGTTGTGCTTGATAAGGCAAAGGCTGTCATTCCGAACGTATGTGAGGAATCTCGCAAACAAATAGAATGACACGGGTTTGTCGAAAACAGAACTATTTTCCAATGCCGGAATTGTGCTTAATCTTGTCCCAGATGTAAAGCGGGCGATAGTAAATGCATTTTATAATCTCCCATACGCCTTTGAGGATATTTCCTTTTTTCAGATAAAATGCCCCGTTGCGCAGGGCATCGGCTGCATTGGCGTCTTTGTGCAACTCTTTTAGTTGCGTGGGTGATAACGAGTTGTAAAATTCAATGAATGTGAGTTCTTTCTCCCCACTGCGCCTGCGCAAAAGATTTGCTTTTGTGTAGCGCATCTTTATTATCATATTAAATGAGTTGCTCGAAAGACCACTTCCCTTGCGGTACTTGCACAGGATTTTGGGAACAACGATAATTGCTTTGCCCTGTGTGTATAGGTCGCTCATGCGGGTCCATAAGTCAAGGTCCTCGCAAAAGTCTTGGTAACGCGGCTTGCCTGCCGGGTAGCCGTCAATAACATAACCTCCCACGCTTAGTGCTACTTCTCTGTCATATATTGCTGTGGGCTGCATGAAAAAGAGCTTCTTGGCTGCAGCTTTTTCGTAAAACCTTTCTTTGGCTTTCTCCCCAAGAAATAACCCTCCGCCAATTTTGTTGCCTTTCTCGTTTATGTATTCAAGGTAACAGCCAACTGCCATCAAATCTTTGTCACCAATTATCTTTGTGTACATCTTCTCAATGGCGTGTGGGTATAGAATGTCATCGGCATCGAGGAACATCATGTACTGCGTCTGCGCGTGGTGCTCGGCGAAATGCCTTGCGTGCGCAATGCCACCATTTTCTCCGAATGAAATGAGTTCGTATTGCCGCGGGTGTTCCTTGAAGAACTCCTCAATGATAGCAACGCTGCCGTCGATGCTGCAATCATCTACAATGAGCAGGTGAAAGTCCTGCATTGTTTGTGCAACCACAGATTGCAGTGTCTCTTTTATGTATTTCTCGGCGTTATAAACGCAGATGGCAAGGGTTAGGTAGGGCATTGAGTTATTTACTTACATACTTCTGTGAGCGACTATTGGGTTTATTGGGTTCTGTCATTAGAATCAGTGTCCCTAATATCGGATTAATGTATACCTTTTTGAATCGATATTTATCTTTAAAACCCAGGTGGGTCGCAATATCTGTTAGGGTTTGTGGTGTTGTACAAAACTCTAACAACTTAAGAGTGAGTTGGTTTCTATCTTTTATATTAACAATCTTCTTGTGTTCCTTAATGTTTATGTTAACTCCTTGACTTTGGTCGTTAACTCCTTGACTTTGGTCGTTAACTCCTTGACTTTGGTCGTTAACTCCTTGACTTAAGTCCGAGTTTTGTGTAGTTAAGTCCGAATTAACTCCTTGACTTTGGTTGCTAACTCCTTGACTTAAGTCATGGTCTCCTGGGGCGCTAAATGCTTTTTCTTTACTTAAATCCGTTACAATCCCTTCGTGGCATGGAATGTCTATAAGGAAGAAAGTCCTGTTTTCATCAGTCTCAATTGTTGCTCTTGGGGAACCATTTTTCTTTAATTCCTCTTGAATGGTTGGAATACCGGTGCATCTGCCCTCGGTGAGTTCCAATTCTTTTAGAAAATCTCCTAATCGTCTGTTACGATACCTGCGTGCACGCAGAACTTCTCCTTTTTTTATAGCCTCAGTAGTTACGGAGCGGTCGGGGCCTGCATAACTTAAAATTGATATCCTGTCGGGCTCTATTGTTATCTCCACCGGTTCGCGTTCCATATAATCTCTGTGGTATAGAGCGTTTACAACGGCTTCTTCCAGTGCTTGGTAGGGATAATTGAAAAAACGGATAGATTCCGCTCGGTTTTTGGGCTTTATTATGTATTCGCGAATAAACGTTTTTAATTGATTTAATGTTTGCGTAATCATTTGAGGAACTGTACCAGTGATTACCGGAACCTCATAAAAATTATTGGGGTCTTGAACTCTGCCATTTGGAAATACGACTATTTCTACACGACTTACAGGGAAAAACTTTTGAAGATTTTCACAAAACATCATTGCGGAAACATTCTTCAAGTACCTCCTTTCTATTGGTCCTTCATAAAGGTCCATCTGCTCTAAGATTTTCTCCACGCCATCTCCACTAAACCTGTTTGCCAATTTACTTTCAATTCTTATTAAATAATCATAAACTAACACGGGTGAAATGTCGTTGATAGAGATTTCCGGGTTGCCTCTGTCGTCGAATGGTGTGCGATTTGTCATCTCTCGCAATTGTTCCAATGATTCTCCTTTTGCTTCAATGGTACAGCTACCGGATCTGATGTAAAATTTAGGTTTACTATGCTTCGCATTAACATCTTCCATCACATTGTATGGGCGATTTACACCGCTTGGAATCCAAATGACGAATATATGTCTCCCGTCAATCTCTTCTACAGATGTTCTTGGTAAATAATATGGCTCAATTTTGTTATTGAAACCCACCATTTCCTTTTGTATTTTGTCAATGGTGCTCGCTGCAATTCCCTTTACGGGTCTTTTGGCAATACCATTTTCTTCCTCCACTCCAACAAGGATATAGCCTCCACCAAGATTATCAAAATCATTGGCAAAAGCGCAGATGCTTTGATATATCTTCGTGGGGTTCCAACTTGCTTTGAACTCTATTCTGTTGTCTTCAACCTTGTGTTTGTTAAGTAGGTCCTTAATATTAATAGGTAGAGCCATATTTGTTTGGTTATAAATTATTCTAAGTATAACGTTATCAGTGCTTGTGTGGTTCAACTCTTCTCTGCATTATATACTCTGATGGCAAGGGTTAGGTGGAGCATTGAGTTCTATATTCGCTTTAGTCTGATTTCAGATTTGGCGGTTCGTAATATCTTTGAAAAACTCGTAAATGGTATTTGCACACCCTTCATTTGTATACAACTTGTTTACAACGTAGAACGCTCTACAGCAATATTCGTTATACTTGCTTTCGCCCATTTTTGTGGTATAAAGCATCCTTTGTACAAGTTCTTCTTGTGTGTTATAGCGTAATGCTATCTCTTTGCCTGTCAGTTCCAAACCATTGTCGAACTGCTCTTTAGTTCCGGCATTGTCTCGTCCAATTACAAGGCATTCATTAAACATTGCTTCAGCTGTAACTCTTCCAAATCCTTCAAAATGCGATGCCATTATTAGAGCATATGATTCTTGCATAAGTCTATCGATGTCATTTCTAATCCCAAGAAACTCAATCTTGTCACTCAAATTGTTGCATTTGCAGAAATCTGCAATATGCTCTCTCGTCTGTAACGACGATGTTTCGCCGCATATTTGCAGTTTATAATCACCGCGGTGTTGGGAAAATTGTTTGAATGCTGCAAGAACGTCAAGAATTCCCTTCTTTTGCTCTAATCTTCCAACAAACAAGAAACTTCTTCTTTTCTTAATAGATTCAATTGAATCAGTGCGGTCTCTTATTCCGTCGTACACGACAATGGATTTCTCCTCCCCGATTAATTGATGATGTTGCTGGATACTTTTTGTTATGCATATTGAGTAGCTATTTCTAAGAATTGCCAGGTATTTTGCTCTTGAAGGTATTATTTCCATATTGAAATCAAGGTCCTGGAACTCTCTAATGTGGTATACATGCGGAATGTTTAATCGCTTGGCAACATTGTACCCTATATTCACAACTCCCACATTAGTATAAATAATATTGGGTCTTATAACCTTACAGAGTCTATATAAACGTCTTTCATGCAACTTGTTAATCATGTAATGGCCTACAAGTTTTATTGGAAATACAATTCTGTCTTTCCAATCATTCCTTTTAGGGTATATATTCCAACGTACAGGAATAATATGTGTCTCAATTCCTAAATCCTCAAGTTTTGTATATACGGGACCTTTGCAAGGGCATGTGACAATAATCTCTATGTCCTTTTTCTTTAGTTCAGTAATATAAGAGAGGAACGAAATGCTGCTTCCTCCAGACATGCTTGACGAACTAAGTATGCAAAGAATTTTCATCTTCATTATAGTGGAATGTTTACTTTTTTATCTTTAAGTTTTACTATTCGTGCCGGATTGCCACATACAACACAATCATCTGGTATGTCTTTAAGTACAACGGAAGCTGCACCAATTGTAACATTGTCTCCGATGGTAATATTGCCAAGTACAATTGCACCGGTGCATATCTTTACATTTCTACCAATCGTAGGTCTTCCTTCGCCGGGTCTAGCTCTTCCAATAGTTACATTTTGCCATATCTGGCAATTCTCTCCCATGCTTTCGGGCCATATTATGGTTGAGAAACCGTGTTGAATAATTAACCCCTTTCCTATTTTGTCTGGTGATGTTACAAAATGAAGGTTACTCATACTGGGAATGATATATTTAAGCAACTCCCCGCAACCTCCCAGTCTGTACAAAAATAAACTGCGGTATTCTCTAAAAATTGCAAACATTCTGATAAAGGCAATGAACCGACTCTTGTGTTTAATTACCGGTAGCACGTTTTCCCATTGTGATAGCTCGTCTGTCAAAATACCATTTTTGTCCTTTAATAGAAAAATGAAGTATAATGGTATTGCGAGAATACTTTTTATGTAGAAAAGAAATTTGATCATATATTAATATTCATTTTAGATGATTTTCTTTTGTGTGATTATCTTTATCACTAATTTCAAACTCTTCGTCATCTTCCTCATATATTTCGGGATTATTTTTATTGTTGTGGAAGTATTTTACGCACGTCATAATCATCATGAGCCCCCATGCATAGTATATATTGCCTCCACTTCCTCCACTGCATCCGGAAAAAAGGAATAAAGTTCCTAATGACCAAAAATTGTATGCGCAAGAGAAATCAAATGAGAGTTTTATTAAATAAAAGATGAATCCATAATCATCAAATATTGTTCGTTTTGACATATTATTTATTCCTGTGTCAATACCTCTCCCAAACCATGTTTCAAATTTGGTGAAATCTGTATTTAAGGAGTTTAGCATGGGGGAAATTCGTGCCGCAGCAGAGCCATCAGTTTCGCGCACTGTTTGGGCGTCTAATGTTGCGGTTGCCTCAATTGTGCTTATTGCACGGTCGAGTGATTCAATGCCTGATGTCTGTATTAGAGAATATGCGATAATAAGAATAGGTATTGTATAGTACCAGTTGTGTTTGCGTACAAAATATAAACTTAGAAGAATGAGGCATACAAAAGCAGTTCCGCTTCCCATGGTTGTCATCATCCACAAGAATCTTATTGTAACCCATTTGTGCTCGCCACTGAATAGCTCTTTTATTGTAAAAGGTCCTTCACCTCGTATATATTCATTGCATTTTATATATGCATAATATACAACAAGCATTATACGTGCAAAATGACTTGGTTCAAGAGCTAATGATTGACAACCGATACCACGATCAAGTGTGTACATCATATTTATCAATGGCAGGTATGTAATATCTAAGACTATGAGCAATTGTTGTATAATGCAGATAACAAAAAAAGTCATCATTATCCATTTGCATATTCTAATAAAATGCTCAATTGTGAATATTTTCTCAATTGTAATAAGATTATATATGCAGATATAGTTTAAGACGAACATTGCAGAAAATAGTAATGTACTCCATCTAAAACTTTCAGGGTGGAAACTTGCAGAAAGGAATTGATATAATAAGTATATAATTCCAATTATCATAGCCTTAGAGGATTTAAGAGTATAAGTTCCTAAAATAATTATGGCAATGCCTGCCATAATTATTTTAGGAATACCGAATCCAACATGACCTTCTATTGGTACATATGATATTAGTAGATATATCAAATAGAATGTCCCAAAAAGTCTTAAACTATTGCTTGTTGAACTTAGCATTGAATTAATTAAAATATTTACATTTCAAAATCATTATCCCCATATAGATTCTCATAGAGAGGCTTGCCATAAATTTCCCAAACCTGCCGTCGTCGCTGTATTTGTCAATGTAATACAAACGTGAGCGTCTCCATTGCTTGAATCTGTTTACAGGGTTTCCTTTCTCTTTTTTTTTGTGGGCATGAACTGCGTGCGTTTCGGTAGTGTAAAACATCTTTTTGCCGGCACGCTCCACTTGCTTCGCAAGAATTGCTTCCTCACAATATAGCATAGGGAACTCGTCGAAAAAAACTATACTTTCTATAAACGACATGCGTACTGCAAGACAACAGCCACTCACCTTTGCGCAATAGTGGCTTGTGGCATAGTTGTCAATGAAACTATATGTGTCGGTTCTTTGCTTTTTGAATATTCCTGTCAGCCACCCCCAGCTGCTCCGCCAGTTCCCTTCTTTGTACATTGGACTCTGGTGTCGCCCATCGAGTCCTATAATATCGCTCCCGCACGCAACAATATCTGTGTCTGCAATCATTGGTTGTAGCAGTTTGTTTATATAGTCTGTTTGCGGAAACTCCATATCGGGGTTGGCAATAAGGGCATATTCATAGCCCTGTTTTGCAGCGTAGCGCAGCCCCACGTTGTTGCCCGCATTGTAACCGCTGTTGGTGCTGTTTGCAATAAAGGTTGCTCCGGTCTCTTTGCACAGGGTTTCAACGGCTTCGCGCTCCTCATTGCGCGAGCAGTTATCTACAACTATAATCTCCTGCTCCACGCCTTGTTGCTTCAGTAGGTCGCCGATGCATTTGCGGCAGTCGGCAGCAGAGTTATAGTTGAGTAGTATTGTGGCAATTTTCATTGTTTCTTTAATTTAAGATAGAGGAAACGTCTAATATTCCCTGTTACTCTGCAAATGTACCATACGACGGGAAATAATTTATGCCCCACGGTGAGCTTTACGCTTGCTTTGTCGTATGCAGTACAACGCCCTCCAAGCAACATTATATTTAGTAGTTCCTTTATGTTTAGTCTTTTTACAAAGTATTTACCATCAAAAAGTTCTGCCTCACAAAGCGGCAACAGGTTAATATCTTTATGTTTTAATGATAAGATATCATTAATAGTCTGTTTGCTCCAGTCTTTTAACAGGATTGGGCTTAGAAAACCGCTGTGTGCAAGTTCTTTCGCAATTATTTCACAAGCCTGAACGTTTGCTGTCACGATTTTATTTTCTTTATATTTTTCTCCTTGCTTGAATATTGGAACTATTCCCTTCTCTGTTTTTTCGTATCCTATTGTGGAAGGGTATGGTGATGCCGAGAAATAGTTCTCTATTAATGTGGTGAGTTCTGTGCTCAGTTCTTGAACACAATTGTAGCTGTAATATTTGCCATGGCTCTCATTAAGTACATCGCTTCGCACTCCATAATAAAAGAACGATGTATCTTTATGCCCTTCTTCTTTTAGAATATTGTTAATCATTAGACGGGTGGTACCGAGCCAGCCGACATCGACCATTGCGCTTTTTACATCGTCAAATACTCCCTCTTGTGAAAAGTAGGCGTTGAGTAATTTGCGCTTTTCGCTTGCTGTCTCTCGCAGTTGTTGCTTAAAACTGCTCTTTTCATCGAATATTTTGTGCAGAAAGTCTTCTTCGTCCTGCTTGTTTTTGATTCTGTGGTAATCAAGTTTTATGGAGTATTTATCCTCTAATTCTTTGTTAGTGGTGCCGAGTGCATTTAAGAGTTCTTCTGTGTCTTTCCCTATTATTGTTTGCTTATCTTGCACGGCAATAAACTTCTCGGCAGTGGGCTCTTGCAGATAAGGGAGAAGCAGGGCTTTACGCGACACAAAAAGGTATTTGAGTTCTACCAAGGGGTACTCTTCTTGCATCTGCTCGGCAATTTTTTGCAGTATGTAACTGTCGCGTGATAGGAAATAGAGGCGTTTAATACCCTGTTTTTCTGCTTTTTCAAGTATAAAACGCACGTAAGGAATGTAGGCTGGGGCAACAAAATCAGCAGCAAGGGTAGCGTAAGCATCGTTGCCCGCTGTTATGCGTGCAGTACGTTGCAAGCCGGCAAGGCAGGATAATTCGAATGATTGCTTAGATAGTAGCTTTTCTGTTTCTGTATATCCTGTAGTTCTTATCCAAATGGCATTAATCCCCCTTTTTTGTGCATTCTTCACATCGCTAATGGGGTGGTCGCCGTAATGCTCCCATCTTGTGGGAGTTAGCTGCGCACGCACCTTGTCAAATAAATCTCCTGTGGATTTTCTTGCTCCTTCCTCACAGGATACATATACTTTTTCCTCGCCCATGAGGCACCCTTCGCGTCTTAGTACTTGTGAAAGGAATTCGCTGTCGAGGTACATGTCAGAAATAAAACAGACTGTTTTGCCCTCGGCGCGACATCTCTCAATGATTGCTTTTATGGCGGGGTTAGCTGTGAGGTTCTCGCTTTCAACTCTTTTTTCTGCCTCAATGAGTTGGGCGCGTGTATATTCGTGGAAACTCTCTTCTCCGTTATTTGTGTATATATCGGTGATGGTGGTCTCGTTTCCTTTTATAAGGCGAGCAACGCACCACTCTGCTTGCCTGCGCCATTCGATAAATCTTTCCCTTTTATCCTCGTCATTCGGGTATAGTCTCTGTGCAAGCAGGTAGAAAATGTCCTCCGGCTTCCCGCATTTGCGTATAAGAGTGGTATCGAAAATGTCGAATGAGGCGAGGTGCATTATATCTTTAATACTTCTTTAAGTTTCTTGTATGAACTATCCCAGTTGAACTGCTTAATGAATTCATTGCCGTTCCTCGCGAGTTTTTGCCGCAGTTCATCATCTTCGAACAATCTTATAATGTTGTTGGCAAGCCCTTGAGCGTCCTCTATTGGTGATACAAGGGCATTTTCGCCATTGCGTGCCATTTCGAGGTAGCCTTTGTTGTCGGTGCACACAACAGCTGCGCCACATATCATGGCTTCGCCAATTGTAAGTCCCCAACCCTCACTAATACTTGTTGCTAAGAAGATGCTGCTCTCATTGTAGATACTATTGAGAGTATCTCTGTTAGGTAGTTGATAATATTCGTATTCACTTGGAATATTGTCGGGGCGTTTACCTATGCCGAACAATCGAATCTTTGTCTCTGGAAACTTTTTGCAGACAATTTGTAAAGCTCCCAGCCCGTATTTACAACCTTTAAGCGCAATATCACTATACATCATAGCAATAGTGAATCTTTCTTTTTTTGCAATATTGGTGCTCAACTTAAAAAAAATGAAGTCGAAACCATTTTTTATTATGGTATATTTACAACCTTCTTCTTTCATTATCTCGGCAAGCCAATCCGAAATGACAATTTTGTACAAAGGGAAGTGATATGTTGCGCGCAACTCCTTGTGGGTTAAACCTCCCCAGTTCTCGTATCCTTGAATAAAGTAGTATTTATGGTCGGTAGGGTAGTCTTTTACATACATTGCAGTATAGGGCGATGTGCATATATATATGTCGCTCTTGGGCACATGACGATAGTTGAGTGATAGGGTGAAATGTTCTTTTACGCGCTTGTCGAGCGCAAACCATTTTCGGCACGAATATCCTTTAATCAAGTGTTCTACATATCTCACGCAGTTCGTGAGTTTGTAATAAGGACTTTTTTTGCTCCAAAAGAGTGAACCAGAGTATATAATATTTACTGTGTGCCCATCTGCGACAAGTCGGTTGGCATATTCATAAACAACCTTGTAGCCTCCGGTTGGACCTGCAACAGGGTGAGGAAAAATAAAGGAGATTGTCTTGCTTTTCATTCTTTCTGTGTAAGAACCTCCCGAAACAGTTCAATCCATTGTTTTGCAATTATTTTTCTGTCAAATCTCTTTATTGTTTCCATTCCGTTCTGCCCGAATTGTTCTCTTAGCGCCTTGTCGGTCATCAAAGCTTTGAGTTTCTTAATATACTCTTGCTTTTTAAATGGAGTTACAGTATAACCATTATAGCCATCGGTTATAATATCTTGCAAACTTGAATAACTGTTATATGCTATTGTAGCGCAACTATAATGCATGGCTTCTACAAGTACCATCCCCCATCCTTCTGTAGAACTTGTCATGCAAAGGATTGCTCCTTGTTTATAATATTTAGTGGGGTCGCATGAACCGGTAAACGTGATATTGGGTATTTGTAATCTCTTTGTTAGATTTCTGAAATACTCAATATTACCGCTGCCCATTACTATAAGTTCCCAATCGGGGTATTTGGGCGCAACCTCTTTCCATATGTCTATTATGCGGTCCACTCGTTTTATGCTATATTCAACTCTTCCACACCATAGCACTTGCTTTTTCTTTGTTGCGGTTGCTGCATTGCTTTGAGAATAAACTGTTGGATTGTTTATCGCTGCAACTTTTTGTAAATCAGTTTCACTTATTTTGTTTTTTATGCAATTGATAAAAAAACGCGAAAGTAATACAAATTTATCGCTATTTGTGATAAGATTTTTTATTAAAGATATCTCCTCCTTTTCTA
Organism: uncultured Bacteroidaceae bacterium; assembly: GCA_964423665.1. Taxonomy (GTDB): domain Bacteria; phylum Bacteroidota; class Bacteroidia; order Bacteroidales; family Bacteroidaceae; genus HGM04593. The sequence goes on from CAYRFX010000001.1 coordinate 27,625, forward strand.
CGTTGCGCTTTGTATATAATTGATATTTTATAAAAAGGGCGATTTCTTTTATCCAAGAGATTACATTATTCCTTAATCTGTATTTATTAAAGAAATAACTATCTAATGTTTTGCTGTCGTTCATTATGGCAAAATGCAATGCCGTAATAAATCTTACATTTCTCTTTTCTTTTACATTTATGCAAAGTTGAGTGAAAGCCTTTTCTTGTGCATATGGGTGCAGTATAATGTCTATTTTTTCCTTTTTAATGACATTGGAGAAGAATTCTTCATTTTTCTTTGAAAGTATTTCGTCTATATTGGGTAGAATGTATTGCGAAACTTTACCGAAAATAGTGTATTCAGTTCCTTTGGGTGCAACTGAAATAATGGTGATATTGCATAGCCCCTCCCACTCTTTTGACAAAATAGAAATAACTCTTTTAATGCCCCCTAAAAACTGGGGTTGCATGTCGTGGTTGGTAATGCAGATATTCATAAGGATTTATTCCGAATATGTATTTTCAATATGCTTTCTCCGATAATGCCAGTATTAAAAGCAAACCAGTAGAAAAGTGCCGTTATAAATCTGAATCTAAAATTGCTTACTCTTTTGTGTGCGAAGGGGAAAGTTTCCTTTGCCAATTTAACATCGTCGCGTAATAAATTAATCTTTAACCATAATGCACAGACACAGAAGTCGCAATAGTATTTGTTAATTATCTTTTGTTCTTTGAGGTAGTTGTAAATATTATATATGTTACCAATTGCCCCTATTATAGTAGGATTTTTTTCAATATTGGTAGCGGAGTTCTCGTTGAGTCTGTTATAATTATAGAAAACCTTATCAATCTTCCCGTTTATTGGATTATTATTCAGTAGTTGCAACGAGATGTAACTGTCTTCACATATCACCGCCTTTTCGTCTGTTTTTATATTGCATTTGTTCCAAAAGGAAGTTCTTATAATCTTATTAAATAAATAACCCGGTATCTGCATTGTAAGCAGATTGCGGATGTTTATATCATTGTCTTTTGCTATAGGCATGCGATGAGGCCTGACAGTATCTTCAAGAATTACATTTATATCGCACCATACAATATCGAGGGATTCTTTTTTGGCAAAAGATATCATTTCCTTGAGCATCTCGGGTTCTATATAATCATCGCTGTCCACAAAAGAGATATATTCGCCATTTGCCGTGGCAATGGCTTTGTTCCTCGCATTTACCACTCCGCCATTTTCTTGATGTATAACCTTGAAACGACTATCTTTCGTTGCATATTCATCGCAAATAGCGCCACTGTTGTCTGGGCTGCCGTCATCTACAAGTATTGCCTCCCAGTTGGTGTGTGTTTGTGCCAAAATGGAATCAAGACATTTGCGAATATACTTCTCGGCATTATATACCGGGATAATAATGGATATTAAAGGCATTGATTTTTAAGATTTGAAATAAGATGAAAAGGGGGCAATACTTTGGGTTGTAATTTCCTTTTAGAATTTGATGTAAATCAAATGTTTTTTATTGCCAATATGTATGTTTGCAATTGTAATAGGGAGTATTGCCCCTCTTTTCATCACCGAAAGGTTCTTTTTACCTTTCTCCAAAAGCTACTTTGAAATCTTGTTTCACAGGCAAAGATATGATGTTTTTTATAAACCACCAAATCTTTTAGCCATTTTTTGCAAGAAATCTTATTTTCTTTCTTTTTGCAGTATGTATAATATCATATAATTGTCCAGCGGAGCTATAAGCGATAGAATTTTATTCTGTTGCACAAGTTCCTGAATCCTGCAGATGTAATGTAATATGTTGCAGCAAGCAATATGGTAGATAGAGTAGCAAATGCTACTGCATTAAAAATAAGCGTAGCCCATCCATCAGGCTCCATATATTTGACTATATATGTGTCGAAGATATAGTTTGAAACTCCCAATGTTAGTATTGATGTGAGTATGTGTTTTATAAATAATTTCCAATAGTAGAATATTGATATCTTTATTCCCTGTGTAAACAGATAGTAGGGTTTCCATATATATATGATTGCTATCATGGATACTATCGGACCACAAAGCACACCAGGGAGACCCCATCGGTGTCCGCCTAAAATGGCAAAAATTACCATAATTATCGATTCTACATAAGGCGCCCAAACATCTCCGAATAGTCCAAACGCATAAATGAATTGGTCAATTATGCCTCGCGCAACGCATATTCCACTCATTAGCGCTATTATTGTAACTGGTATTTTTGGTAGTATATACTCATCGCCAAGCCACACAGCAATGATTGGTGATGATATTTTGTATATGCTTATAGTGGTAAGGGAGGCTATAAAAAGCCTCAGTGCAAGCAGCTCTTTGAAAATGTTTAATATTCTTTTTTTGTTGCCCTCTGCTACCAGATTGCCTACGGCTGCACCTGTGCTGTTTATGATAGCAGATATTAGTCCCTCAAATTTTTGTGTTAACAGAGTGTAGTTCGTATAGAGCGCTACTATTGGCAACGATGTAAATGTGTATATGAGGAATGGGGTAAGTTGCCACTGAACCACAGTGCCTACTTTGTGTGCAAATATTTGTTTTATGTATTTGCCTATTTCCGGGTATTTTTTCAATAGTTTGCTGCCAAGTTTAAGCTCGCTTTTTAACCAAGGGTAGGTTTTATTTATTTTCCAATTAAGTATCAAAGAATTGATTATACCGAAAAGCAGTTCGATAGTGAAATATAGAACAAAGTTACTATAGTATATGGCAAAGATCATTTGCAATATAACCTTGCTTGTTGTAGATAGCTGAAAGTAGCCTGTGACAATGTAGTTTCGTTGGTCTGCACTCAGCAGGGTTGCTTTGTAGTTGGCGAAATAGCCTATGAGTGATGCGGCAAGATATGCATAAAATCCAAAATAGATAACAAACCAAGAGAATGAGGTGTCAGGAAATATTAACGGAAGGAATAGCGAGAGAACGACGCCTGCCCCAAAGATTACAAAGCCAATCCACCTGTAAAGGTATCCGAGAATCGATATTATTTCGTTTATCTTGAAACGGTCCTTGTTGGCAATGGGCTTGTATAGAACGTAGCCGATAGCGGTGCCTATTCCTAATTCTGCAAGGTTTAAGAAGCCTAAAAGGTTGCCTATGGTTCCGGTGAAACCAATAAACTCGGTGCCAAGGTGTTCAAGAAGTATCTTGCGAGTGAAAAAGGCAGTTATGAGCGACACGAAATAGCATATTAGGTTTATTCGTGCGTTCAGGAATGTCTTTTTTGTTCTCGACTCGCTGTGTTCTGTGCTCATGTTTGTTATAATGATGTATTTAGGAGGGTGCGCAGTTGTTCTGCGGTACTTCTTCCTATCGCAGTGTCGTTTAGGATCTCCAATGCATTGGGGTGGTGGAGGTCGCTGCCGGCAACGGTGTACATTTTGTGTTGCAGTAACCACTCTGCTTTCTTTTGCACTGTGCGCCCATATCCTCCTGCAAGTGATAGCAGGTTGAGCTGGAACTTCACACCCATCTCGTGCAGCTCTTTGTAGCAGCTGTTGTCCATGTACAAGTATCGCTCGGGGTGGGCGAGCAGTGGGTGGTATCCCTTTGACTTTATATGTCGCAGGGTGGATTGCAGTTGCATGGGCGGGGTGAAGTATGATGTTTCAACAAGCAGGTGGTTACGGTTCTCTCCAATGGGGAGCAGGTCGTTTGTTTCCATGAGTTCATTGAAGAGGTTGTCTATCATATACTCAGCTGCAAGGTGCAGGGTGATGTTCCCTGTGTATGCGCCTGTGAGTGCTGCGTAACGTTCCTGCAATTTAGCTGGGGTGTTGGGGAAGTCCTCCATTATGTGCGGGGTGAGCCACACCTCTTTTATGCCGGTTTTTTCGTAATGCGAGAGGGTTTGTAATGCCTCTTCTATGGTGCTTATTCCATCATCTACCCCGGGCAGTATGTGTGTGTGGTGGTCGCAGCCACCTGTGAGCAGGTGGCTTTGGGCTATGGTTTGTTTTTTATTGAAGAACCACATATTGGGTTATTTCTTCTTTTTCTCATCGCCATGGTATCCGTAGCGGTATCCATAGCGGTAGCTGTAACGATATCCGTAGCGGTAGCCATATTTGTAATAGCCGCCGTGGCTGTATGTACCGTTGAGTATGAGGGCGAGGTTTTTGAGGCGTTTCTCTTCGTGAATATTTTCCAGTTCATCGAGCATGTTGCGAGCGAGCAGCCCTGTGCGTACAACGAAGAGTGTGCGATCGGCAAATTCTTCGATGATTTGCGTGTCGGCTACGATATCTACCGGCGGGCAGTCTATGAGAATGTAATCGTAGCTGTTGCGCAGTGTGGTTATCATTTCTCCGAAACGTTTTTCGTGCAGTAGCTCTGTGGGGTTGGGAGGAATGGTGCCCACGGGGAGTATGTGGAGCCCCTCATAGCCTTTGTATTGCACTATTGCGCTGTTTATGTCATCAATGCCTTTGCTCAGGTAGTTGCTTATGCCTGTTTTGGGTGATGATATGTATGCAGATGTGGAGCCGTGGCGCATGTCTCCGTCTATCACCAGTACTTTTTCTCCCTTGAGTGCGAGGCTTGCGGCAATGTTCATGGTGAGGAATGTTTTGCCGCTGCCGGGGTTAAACGAGGTGAGTATGATGACGTTGCAGCCTTGTTCCTTGTTGGTTATGAATTGCAGGTTGGTGCGCAGTACTCGGAAGGCTTCGTTTATGATATTGCGATTGCCATTTTGCACGAGAATGGTTTTTGCTCCCTCGCCGCGCATGGCTTTGCGCGCTTCTTTGCGGTCCTCGGGTATGTACATGGGTACTTCACCTATGAAGGGTATGTCTATGCCTTCGAGGTCTTTGCGTCCGCGTATTTTGTTGTTGCTTATCTCGTTGAAGAAGATGATGGCTGTGGGTAATAGCAAGCCGATGGCGAGTGCCATCATGATTGTATTCTTCCTCATGGGTGCAACGGGGATATATGAGCTTGAGGGGGACGATATTACGCGGGTGTTGCTGGCGGTGTACTCTTTTGAAAGTTCGTTCTCTTCGCGTTTTTGCAGCAGGAAAAGGTATAGTGCGTTTTTTACCTTCAGCTGGCGCTCGATGTTCTGCTGTTTCTTGGCAAGCTCGGGGTTTGTGGCGAGTGCCTGGTCGTTTTTGCTCTCATTCTTGCGGGTGAGACGTATCTGTGAGTTGAGGCTCTCTATCTCGTTGTTTGCTGCTGCGATGATTGTCTCCTTGAGTTTGTTGAGGCGGCTGTCGTATTCCTTTACAAGCGGGTGATCGTTGTTACTGTTTTGTGCAATGGCGTTGCGACGGATCATTGCATTGTTGTATTCGCCCACAAGGGACTGCATGTTCACGTTCTCGAGACCGATGTTACCGGGCAGCAATAGTTTCTTTTCGTCGCGCAGAATGTTTATGAGATATTGAACAACTTCGCGCTGGTTGTTTAGAGCGAGAATCTCTTTCTCTGCCTCTTTAATCTCGGTCAAGATTGCATTGTCATCGTGTTTTATGTTTTGCGCGTTGCCGGTGGTGTATGATGCGGCTTGTCCGTCGAGTTGCCACAGTTCTTGTTGCAATAGCGAGATGCGCTCGTGCAGGAAACTGTCGGTGCTTATAGCTATTTGGTTCTTGTCGGCAATCCAATTTTCGTTGTAGATCTCTATCATGGTTTCCAAGATGGCTCGTCCGCGTTGGGTGGAGACGTCTTTTATGCGAAGATTGGCTATCGTGGTATTTTCGCTCTCGAATGATGCACTGAAACGGGAATAGAAATTTTCTATTGTTTTGTTTATGTTTGTGCGGGTGACTTTTATGTTTTTGTTCCTGTTGTTCAGGCTGTCTTTAGTGAAACTAACGGCAATGCGCCCGATGGGTGTTTCAACTGTTTGCCCATTGGTGGCACGTACAAAGCCGCCTGTTGTCTTTCCGTTCTTCTCGAATCCCCACATGCATAGCGTGCCATCGTCTTGCAGGTGCATAATAAGGGAGGCATCATCGTTCTTTCCAAGGTCGAGCAATTTTATCTTTGCGGGCAGGCTGCTGCCGTAGATGGTGGGGTCGTAGAAACGTCCCTCGCCGGTGTATGCTATGTCGAGGTCGAGCCTTTTGATGACCTCGGTCATTATTGCCGGGGAACGCATGGCTCTAAGCTCTTCGGCTGCATTGCTGCGGTGGTTGTCGCTGAATGCTGTGAATGAGTTGCTTGAACCGGTGCGTGTGTTGGTGTCGTCCTTGATGAGCAATGATGCACGGCTCACATACACGGGTGGCGTCATGAGTATGTAGAGGGTTGCTGCCGACAGGGTGATGAACAGCGATATTGCAAACCAATGCCAGTTTGCTACGCATAGGTATAGCAGGTCTATGATGGGCAGGGTGTTGTCATTTTGCTGCCGCTTGTTGTTTCTTGCCATTGCTTTGTTGGTTATCTTGTTTCGTGCCTTTAACAGGGAACTTAAATTGCCGATATTATCGGTTGTCGATGAAGGTTATCAGTGCCATTACGAATGACGCTAACGACATCAACAACGACAATATGAATTATTTGAGAAAAGTTATCAGTGCCATTACGAATGACGCTAACGACATCCAGAATGATGTGGAGCGCAGGGTGTTGCTGTTGATGTCGGCTTGTCCGGCGCGTTTGGTGTTGGGTTTTACATAAACGATGTCGTTCTGTTGCAGGTAATAGGCGGGTGAGTTGTATATGCCGTCGCTTGATGTGAGGTCTATCTCATAGACTTTCTGGGTGTCTCCCTCCTGGCGCAGAACGGTTACGTTGCTGCGGGTTCCTTCGATTTTGAGGTCGCCTGCCATGGCGATGGCATCGAGTATGGTTATATAGTCTTTGTCAATATTAATCTTGCCGGGGCGGTTTACCTCACCGAGCACAGAGATTTGCTGGTTTATATATTCAACGGTAACGATGGGGTCGTTTACCAGCTTTTCTGCAATGAGCTTGTCTTTTATGTATGTGGCAACCTCTTCACGTGTTTTGCCCTCAACGGGAATTTTGCCCAGCTCGGGGAAATCGATACAGCCGTAGCTGTCAATGGTGTATGCCGATACTCCGCCCCCATTGTTGCCACTTGTTTCTGAGCCTAATGTGCGGCTGGGGGTGATGAGGTTGTAACGGGTAACAAACTCGGGTGTCTTGCTGTTCACGACAATGCTTAGCTTGTCGCCGGGTTGCATCTTTATTTTCTTCACGAGGGTTGTTACGGTTTTTGTGTCGCCGTTCTGCAGGTCTTGGAAATAGGTTACTTTTTTTGTTGATATGCAGCTTGCAAAGAGGGCTGCAACGAGTAGAAGTGATAGAATCTTTTTCATATTACTTGTTTTTATAGAATTTCAATGAAGTCGGGTGAAATTTCGGCATTAATGGCGACAGCGGCAAGCCCCTCTATGAGCACTACCACGCGACGGTTGCGTTTGCCTTTTACTTTAACGAAGATGCCTTCTGTGCCATCGAATGTGCCGCCGTGTATGCGCACCTTGGTGCCTTTTTCAAGCTCAATCTCGCCGGGTTGTATGTAGGTGATCTCATCTATTCGCGCATTGCTGATGGCGATAAACTGCTCCATCTCTTTGTCGGGGACAATTATGGGGGTGTTCTTGCCATTGCATGGGCGTGTGCGGTATTGCAGATATTCAATGCCCTGTTTTACGCTTTTTATAGTCTCTTTTGTGGTGTGTACGAATATGAGATTGTGTATTGCGGGCACTATCTCGCGTTTTTTTGTGTTTCCGCGCTCTACGAGGGCTTTGGTCATGGGGACAAAAGTTTCTATGCCCAATGCGGTGAGGCGTTCTTTAGCTTTCAGCTCGCGACGATAGGGGGCGCTCATTGCGAACCATACAACCTTGTCGTCTTCCTTGCTGTTGCTCATTTTTTTTGAATATTTAGCCCGATGGGCATATCTCTAGCTCCTCGATGCTTGTGTATTGCATTGAGTTATAACGTTTTGCGAATAAAGTTGCGTGATTTGCCTGCTTCCTGGAGGTTTGTGGCATGCTGCTTGCCGGGTTGCAGAGGCTTGGTGTACGTGCAGCAGAGGTGACCCTCGCACGCGCGTGTTTTCATAGCAACTTTATATTTATTGTTGCGAAGGTAGTGAAAGAGATGTTAATAAACAAATTATTGCCTGCAATATTTTTTTGCGGCAATAGTTTTTAATGCTTGTTGCGATGATGATGGTTGATTGCTTTCCCTCTTTGCTGTTACTCCTTGATTGTGAGTTTCGCAAGGTAGTCGTAGTGCTCTCCGTCGGCACATTTTTCGCAGTTGAAGCCGTTTTCGTTGGCATACATGGATAGTGTGTCAAAGTCTATATATAACCAATCGAATGGCTCGCCGGTGGTGTTGCGGTAGCGCATTTTGTAATCGATTTCGCCATAATATCCGGCAGCAAGGTTTATATCCATTGAGCCGTCGTCGTTCATGAAGATATAGCGAATGTCGGAGGAATCGAGCAGAATTTGTCCACCTGTGGCGAGCAAGCGTTTGGCATTGCGGAAAAAAGCGGGTAGTCTTTCTATTTTTCCTACGATGCCTATTCCGTTCATGGCCAGTAATATGGTGTCAAATTTCTCGGTGAAGGTCTCGTCAAAGAAATTGATGAGACGCGCGTCGATTCCGCGCTCCTGCATAACTTGTACCGAAAGCTCAGAGATGTCGATGCCCACAACCTGATGTCCTTTCTTTTTTAGTTCAAGGCTGTGGCAGCCTGCGCCTGCACCCACATCAAGCACTCTGCCGCGGCAGAGCTCTATTGCTGTCTGTTCTTGCGGCGGCATCTGTGTGAATGTCCTGAATAGAGTGGGTACGGGGATTTCGTCCTCGTAGAACATTGAGGATAGTACTCTCAGCTTGCCGGCTTTTCCAGTTTTGTGATAGTCGGCAATAGCGCGCCCCATCGGGTCTTTCTCTTCGGCTATGGTGCTGTTCATAGGTTATTTTCTTATTTTTCTCAGAACCTTTTGTGCGATAGTTTCCGGTTCAATGTTCATGCAACGGAAGTCGCCGTGCATACAGGGCTTGTTGCCGAATATCGAGCATGGGCGGCATGGCAGGGGGAGTTGTATGCAGTCCTCTTCTTTCTGGTTCCAGCCCAAAAAGCCTGCGAGTGGCGATGTGGCTCCCCAGATGGATATTGCGGGAGTGCCGGCAAGAGACGCCATGTGCATATTGGCTGAATCCATGCAAATCATTGTATCCAAGTGGCTTATGAGGCGAAGCTCGCCATTGAAGTTCGTGCGCCCCAAAAACGAGTGGACATGCTCGTGTTTTTCGCACCATTCGTTTACAACAGTCTCTTCTTTGGGGCCGTTGCCAAAACAGAATATCTCCACGCCGGGTTCTTGTGATAGAATGGCGACAACCTTTGCCATCTTTTCAAGTGGGTATATTTTTCCTTGATGTGCGGCAAATGGTGCTATTCCCACCCACTTGTTGTTCCCTTTGGGGGGAATTATATTGCTGAATTCTGTTATATCGCCTTTCCCGCCGTTAAAGAGTGAGGTGAACGAGGGTGTGAATGGGAAACCTAAACGGGTGAACACCTCGCGGTAGCGTTCAAAAGTGCTTTTAAGTTGCTCTTGTATCTTGTTGTTGCTACGGGTGAGGCGCTTTCTCTCGCTGCGCCCCTTGGTGATATTTGCAACTTTTGCTCCCGAGAAGAGAAGAAAGTAACTGCGCAGTATTTTGGTGCGCAGCACATCATGCAAGTCTGCTACATAATCGGGGTTGTGCTTGTTGAGTTCCCGATAGAGTTTGTATAGCCCTGTCAGTCCTTTGTAATTGTCTAAATTTATCCCGATGAAAAGGAGGTTTTTGGGCTTGTCAATGAAGAATTGCCCGAACCTCTCGCGGCTCACAAAGATGAACTTGTCGTTGGGATATGTGCGAGCAAGCGAGTATAGCAATGGGATTGTCATTGCTATATCGCCTACTGCAGAAAAACGTGTTACCAGTATTGTGCGCGTGGTGTTATTTCTTTCCTGCGCCATAGAGTACGGGGTTAAGAGCCGGGTCGTTATACATCTTCATCTGGCGATAAACTTTCATGTACTTACGACCTGCCTCAATGTCTTCGAGCAACTGACCAATAGATGTTGTCATGTCTTTGTATTGTTCTAGAAGTACATCGAGTTTTGCTTGACATTTTGCGAGGTGCTCGGCATCTACATCGGTGCGGTTTACCTCCTCCTGCATGTGATATATCTTTAATGAGAGGATTGAATAGCGGTCCACTGCCCAAGCGGGGCTCTCGGTGTTGATTGTGGCATCTGCTGCGGGTTTTACATCTTTGTAGAGGTCGAGGAAATAGCTGTCGATGAGTTCTACAAGGTCGGTGCGGTCCTGGTTCGACTTGTCGATGCGACGCTTGAGAGTGAGTGCCTCCACGGGGTCGATGCCGGGGTCGCGTATGATATCCTCAAAGTGCCACTGAACGGTGTCTATCCAGCATTTTAGATATAGATAATATTCTATGCTTTTTACAGGATAGGGGTTGTTTATCGGGGTATCTACATTGTCGGTCTTGTGGTAGTCCTCAATGGCCTGATTAAAAATGGGCCAGCTCATTTCTGTAAACTTTTTCATAATAATATCGTTAAAGTCAATAATTGTTCTTTTTGCGTGTATAACAATCCCAATATGGGAATTTACAAAGGCAAAACTAACGAAACTTTGTGATATAGGCAAAGGTTTGGCGAAAAACTTCCTGTATTTGCATAATAAGCCTATGCTTGTTGCTCAAAAATGATAAATTTACTATAAAATTAATAATGGGTATTGTTTCTTTTGTTATCTTTGGGCTAACCCCGAAGATTTTCTGCACTTGCTTTGAAAAATATTGAAATAAATTTCATATTTCTCGCTCGTTTGTCGCTATCTTTGAAGTATTCGATACAAACTTTGAAAAAGTATAAGATATGAAGATTGTTATAGATGAGAAGATACCATATATCGCCTCTGCACTTGAGGCGATGGGTAACGAGGTGATTGCGTTGCCGGGTGTGGCTATTGGAAATGAGCATCTGCGTGATGCAGAGGCTCTCTTTGTGCGCACTCGCACGTTGTGCAACGCTTCGTTGCTTGCCGGCACGGCAGTGCGTTTTATTGGTACTGCCACCATTGGTTATGACCATATTGATGCAGGTTATTGTGCCCGTAATGGTATTGCGTGGACTAATGCTGCTGGTTGCAATGCTGGTGCGGTGTTGCAATATGTGCAGGCTGTTGTCTATGAGTGGGCTCGTGAGCGTGGGCGTGCACTTGAGGGGCTTGTATTGGGTGTTGTAGGTGTAGGCGAGATTGGTTCCCGTGTGGCTCGTTGGGCTGCAGATGCAGGAATGAGATTGCTGTTGAACGACCCACCTCGCCGGTCGCGAGGGGAGGAGGGCTTTGTGTCGCTTGATGTGCTTGCCGAGCAGAGTGATATTATAACTTTCCACCCGACATTAAACCATGAAGGGGATTTTCCTTCTTTCCATCTTGCCGATGAAGCGTTTTTCTCTCAAATGAAAAGATGCAATTTGTTTATTAATGCGTCGCGTGGTCCTGTTGTCGATAATGTGGCGTTGCTGCAAGCGATGGAGCGGAATGCAACGCTTGATGTGGTGCTTGATGTGTGGGAGGGTGAGCCGGAAATAAGTATCCCTTTATTAAATAAGGTGTATATTGCCACTCCTCATATTGCAGGGTATTCGGCTGAGGGAAAGTTGAACGCTACAAATATTGTGTTGCGTGCTTTTGCCGATTTTTTTGTTTGCACCCAGCGGTTACCACGGCTCGCACTGCCTGCTCCTGTTCCCTCATTGGTGGAGGCAGTGTCTGAGAGTGATGCGTTTTTGAAGATTTATTCCCCGCATTCCGACTCTGTTGCATTGAAGTCTTGCCCGCAGTGTTTTGAGGACTTGAGAAATGATTACAATTTGCGCCGTGAGCCCTCGGCCTTCGAGATAAAAATTCAATAATACAACTGCTGTAAAAGTGGCTTTTGAAGCGATTTTTGCACAAAAAATAAAAAATGTGCAATAAAAACTGCAAAAAAAACAAATCTTTCTTGGTGGTTTTTGATTTTTATCATACTTTTGCAAACAAATAATTTACAACTTTCAAAATATTACAATTATGTCAGAAATTGAAGCAAGAGTAAAAGAGATTATTGTAGAGAAATTTGGTGTTTCAGAGTCAGAGGTTACTTCAGAGGCTAACTTCACAAACGATTTGAGCGCAGACTCTCTCGACAGAGTAGAGCTTATCATGGAGATTGAGGACGAGTTCGGTATCTCTATCCCCGAGGAGCAAGCTGAGAAAATTGCAACAGTAGGTGATGCTGTTGAGTTCGTAGAGAAGATGGTTGCTGAGAAGTAATAAACCTCTCCTCTTACTTTCACTCTTAACTATTCTATAATGAAGCTTAGAAGAGTTGTTGTAACAGGTCTTGGTGTCGTTTCTCCATTGGGTAATACGGTTTCTCAAGTATGGGAAAATGCCGTAAATGGAGTGAGTGGCGCAGGACCTATTACTCGTTTTGATAGCTATCTGTTCAAGACGCAATTTGCTTGTGAGGTAAAGAACTTCGACCCCACAGAGTATATGGATCGTCGTGAAGCACGCAAGGTCGATACCGTGACACAGTATAGTGTCGCTTCGGCTGTTCAGGCAATAACAGATAGCGGTCTGGATTTTGAAAAGATGGATGCCAACCGCGCCGGCGTGGTTTTTGGTGTGGGTATAGGTGGAATAGGTGCATTGGAAGATGAGATTCGTGCATACACGCAGAATCCCGAGAATGGTCCTCGTTTTTCCCCTTTCCTCATCACCAAGATGATTGCCGATATATCGGCAGGCATTATATCCATCAGATATGGTCTTAAAGGTCCCAACTTCGTAACTACTGCGGCCTGCGCATCTTCTTCAAATGCTCTTATTGATGCATTTGACCAGATTCGCTTAAACAGAGCCGATGTGATTGTTGCCGGTGGTGCCGAGGCTCCTATATGTTTCACTGCGGTGGGTGCTTTTAATGCAATGCACGCTCTTTCGACCCGCAATGATGACCCTGCCGGAGCTTCACGCCCATTCAGCAAGAGCCGCGACGGATTTGTGATGGCAGAGGGCTCGGCATGTTTGATACTCGAGGAGTATGAGCACGCTGTTGCACGCGGTGCCAAGATTTATGCCGAGATTGTAGGGTCGGGACTTACTGCCGATGCTTATCACATCACAGCACCCCATCCCGATGGCGATGGCGCTATGCGTGTGATGAAGAACGCTATTGAAGAGGCCGGAATCTCTCCCGAGGACGTTGATTATATCAATGTTCATGGAACATCTACCTATGCAGGTGATATTGCAGAGCTTAAGGCTATTAAGACTCTTTTCGGTGAGCATGCATATAAGCTCAACATAAGTTCTACAAAGTCTATGACCGGGCACCTGCTTGGTGCCGCAGGAGCTATTGAGGCTATGCTCACAGTACTTGCTGTGAAGAATGGAATTGTTCCTCCTACAATCAACCACGAAGAGGGTGATGAGGATCCCGAAATAGACTATGCGCTGAACTTTACCTTTAACAAGGCTCAGAAGAGAGATATTAAGGTTGCCATCTCCAACACATTCGGATTTGGCGGTCATAATGCATCAATTGCTTTTAAGAAAGTTGAAGGCTAATAAGGTTTTTAAGAAGATTATAGATAAGATAAGACTGCTATCCTGCAAAGATAGGGAGTCTTATCTTTTGTTGTATTCTATACTCGGCTTTGTGCCGGGCAGTCTGAAGCCATATAAGATGGCTATGACTCACAGCTCCTCTACGGCGGGTAAGTTGGCATGCAATGAACGCCTGGAGTTTCTTGGCGATGCTGTGCTGAGCTCTGTTACTGCCGATTTCCTCTATTCTCGTTTCAAGCGTGAGCGTGAGGGGTTTCTCTCAAAATCGCGCAGTAATCTTGTTTGTCGCGAACGGCTTAACGAACTTGCGCTGGAGATTGGTCTCGACCGCTTTGTGCATGCTTGTGGTGCGATGAACAAGCATAATAATTATATTTACGGCAATGCCCTTGAGGCTCTTATCGGGGCAATATATATTGATAAAGGCTATAAATATTGCAGAACCTTTTTGCTCGAGAAGGTCTTTTCTCGTTTGGATAATATAGAGTCTGTGGTGCGCCTCGATAAGAATTATAAGAGCAAGTTGATAGAATGGTCTCAAAAGCAGCATCGCAAGGTTGTCTTTAAGATTGTAGCCGAGGATCAGCGTGCCGATGGCACATTCTTTGTCTCAGAGGTTCTGATTGATGGTGAGTTCTATGGCCGTGGCGAGGGCTTCTCCAAGCGTGAGAGTCAGCAGAACGCGGCGCGTGTAGCTGTCGAGAAGATTGGCTGATTGTTTTTATAAATATTATTATCTCTGTTGCGCAGTTCGTGCACAACAAGGAATCTTGTTGGAGTTTTCGTTTTTTTTATTCTAATTCTTTTGAGAAACACTTAAAATAGTGCTAACTTTGTGCAGTTCGCAGAACTGTACATATTTTTTAGGACGTTTTAGCGTAATTATCCCTTACTTGAATCTGGACAATTCATTGACTGTTGGATAATGAGCAAGAACGTCCACGTCTTTGGTGTATACTTACCTCAATTGAGGGGAAGATATATCAATTGGCGTGGACTTAGCTTATTATACAGTCATGGCTGTCCAGAACTTTTGGTGTATTCCAAAAGAGCCAAGTAAGGTAATGAGTTGGTTCCACGCCTCTTTTTTATCTTATATAAAATATTCTAGGAGGCATAGTGGTACTTTGATACTTTGTTTAATGTTATTATAATACTATTATGAGACCTTTAAAGACTTTTGTTGTTATCTTTTCAACTTTGTTGTATGGTTTTACTGCTTATTCTCAGAGTGAGGTCACAAGCAGAAAGATTGCTAGAACAGATTTTGTAAATCGGGAATTCTTCTCTTTGTTTGACTCGTTTGGGGAGAGTGGTGTATGGCAAGCAAAACTATCGGAGATTAGCGGTATGAATTTTGAGCAAGCGCAAAATTTTAATCCCTATAATCCAATAAGTTCAGGTGGAACTAAAACCGGAGTTGTGGGTAGCAACTGTGGAATGCAAAGAGCTGTAAATCTGGTAGACTTGCAAGCTAAAGGTAGGAATGTGGATTACCTTTTTATAGAAAATGTCAATGATGCAAATGATGTAACTCATATTGGAACAATTGACGATCCTGCTTGGTTTAGGACTCAAGAAATAACGTTGCTTGTTGATGTGAAATTATCCTCGGTAAATGAGGCAGATAGGTATTGGAAAGATAATTACGACAGTTTGCTCCAGCAAGTAGCAGAGAGAAAAAACGGTACTGTATTGTTGTTGCCTTATGAGACAGCTAATAACGGGTATAAATTTGTCATAGAAAAAGGTGCCCAAAAAGATGGGGATATCTTTGTGACAATAGGTACACGCTCTTTTGGGATAAATGTTACAAGCGGGATGTCTGCTCAGGAGATAATATTGCTTTTGAATCAGTATAATTATGGGGCAGGGTGGACAACAACTATCGTAAATGACTCGTCAATTGTAGTATCGTATTATATCTCGTCGTCTATAGATGTATCTATTGATGTTGGGGATACCGGTGTAGAATGTTCTAAGGAAATCTGTAATTCATATGCTAAAAGGGCGTATATCTTTACCGGCACAACGAGTGAGGAGTGGAATGATATAACTAATTGGAAGACTTATGTGACAACTTATTCGCAATATAAGGGATTATTGGAGTATTTGATTTCTAATTTGAAAGATACTAAGATATATTGGATGATACCATCATATTTCGCTTTTGATTATAATGATTTGCCAACAGACGAAGATGGCGAGATTGATATGGAGCAGATAGAAAAGCGCTTGAAGAATGTTAATATAATATTTGATTGTCAAAAGAACGTTTGTGCTTATTATGACATACCTGTTCTTGATGTTCAAAACGAATGCGGGATAGATATATACAATGCTTCGCAATTCTATAATAACAATAATGTACACCCTAAAAAGGAAGGATATTATAGATGGGCGGAAACAATGTATAGGTTGATGACGGAGAAAACTATTATTGATGGTGAAACATATGCCAGTGAGAATGAAGAGGATTTTGAGAAGATATGCTATAAACGTACATTTAATAATACCGATTGGCAGGCTTGGTATGTACCATTTAACATCGATCGCAGTATGTTTGCTGATGACTTTGAGGTTGCTTATATAAATAACGTTCATCAATGGGACGACGATGACGATGGCGCAATTGACCGTACGGAGATAGAGTGTATAAAGATTACAGAAGGTGAATTACAGGCAAACACTCCTTATATGATAAAATCAAAGAGTGTGGGAGAAAAAACAATTGTAGTTGAAAACTCGACATTGTATGCTGCAGTCGAACAGGAAATTAATTGCTCTTCAACAAAAGAAAAATATACTTTTACGGGTACATACAAACCGCTGGCAGATACAGAGCTTGTTGATTGCTATGCACTAAGTGGTGGCGCGTGGAAACTATTGGAGCAAGGTTCTGTGCTTAACCCCTTTAGGGTATATCTCAAGATTGAGAATCGCGAAAATAGTGCTCTGGTTCCGGAAAGAGTTATTGATATAAGCATTATTGGCGAGGGCAATTCAACAGCGATAGACATTGTTGCTCCCGACGAATCTGCAAATGTTTATTATAATCTTCAGGGCTGCCGGGTGAATAATCCTACAAAAGGGGTGTATATATTTAATGGAAAGCTTGTAAGTATCCCATAGTTTGTTCCTGTATTCATTATTTAGTGAAAGAGAATGTGTTAAAATGAATTTTGATTCGTCTATTATGTGTAAGAAATATTATAAATCACCGATTTGTGTTTGTGTTCAAGTCTCATTGACAAACATAATGGAGTCTTCGTTCACTTCTGTTGGTGGAACTGGAAATCCTGATGCCCCGGTGCATCGTGGGGAGTGGGGAACGTTGTGGTCCCCCTCTAAGAATTAACGAAAATTGGAGATTTCTGTGGCAATAGCTTATTTCTTTATTAGCAATCTTTTTACAAATCTATTCATCGGTTTTTCGAAATAGTTATATGAGAGATAGCTTATTACAATTATTGTCAGCAAGGTGATTGTTGCTGCTGCAATAGGTGGCAACTCTGTAATGTGGCTGCCTATGGCACTTATTACAAGTAACTGTGTCAAGTATATGCCGTAACTTATTTCACCGCCTATGATAAGGGTTTTTGTTTTAAGAACTCTTGACAGTGCTCCTTTTTGCAGTGAAAAGGAGAGTATTATTGCTGTTATTGGCAACCAGTAGTAGAATGAGTAGCGGTATGCTTTGGGAATCTCTTCTGCGCAGCTGTAGAAGATGACAAATAGTAATATAGATGCACATTCGATGACGCTTGCCACGGTGCAGCTGATATTTTTCTCTTTTATTTTGTTGTGAGCGTGCCACAGGAGTATTCCGACGATAAAATCGGGCAGGCGTGTTATGGGGTTCGTGTACCATACTCCTTTAATGTAGTTTTCGGGTGTTATGTTGCTGCCGATAATGACAATGAGTATGGCTGCGGATAATGCTGTAACAAGCTTTCTGGGGCTTTTGACTAATGGTAGTGCGAACGGGAACAGCAGGTAAAACAGTTGCTCGCAGCAGAGGCTCCATGCGGGTGAATTAAGGGCGAAGAAGAAGTCGGAGCGTGGAATATATGCGTTGGTGAGGGTAGCCGAGGTGAGCAGGTGTGCCCAGGAGAGTGGTTGCGTGGCTGCAAATGTGCCGCAGGTGAATAACGCAATTACAAGGGTGAGGAGATGGAGGGGGTATATGCGTGCTATGCGCGCTACCCAGAACTCTTTTTTGCTGCATGTTTCATTAGTCAGCCTGTCGGTGTAATTGTATGCAATAATAAACCCGCTTAGAATAAAAAAGAAACTCACTCCCACATATCCCTCTTTGAATATATGTGTCGAGAATGCTTCCTCATCTATCATGCAGAGATGTGATAGATATACCATAAGGGCGAAGATGAGTCTTAACGAAGTGAGTGTGTCAATCATGAGTTTTTATCTTTTTGCCTTCATGGTTACGGCTGCGCTAAGCCTGTCACCGCCCATGGGAGGGGTGTCCTTGCGCAGAGAAATTTCAATGGATTCTACCAAAGTGAAACGGTGGAGTAACGTGGACATTATTCTGTGGCATACGTTTTCGAGCAGTTGCGAAGGTGTGTTCATCTCCTCCTTTATGGCCTCGTAAACATCGGCATAGCTGACGGTACCCTCAATGTTGTCGCTCGCAGCGCAGCTGCTGTTGTTCAAGTGTAGTTGTATATTTATAGTGAACCATGCGCCAATTAAGCGTTCCTGCTCCAGCACCCCGTGATGTGCATAGAGGTGTATGTCCTGCAACTCAATTATGTAGCTTGTTATTTGCATCTTTCTTTAAGTGCAAAGCCTGCCTGTATTGCAGGGCAGGCTTTGCATGAATCTATATAGTGTGTATAATAAAGTTTTCTTTATCCGCACTTTGAGTATCCGCAACTGGGGCAGTGCAGGCAACCCTCTTCAAAGATCAGCTGATTCTTGCAGTTGGGGCACTTTTCTGCCGATGTTGCGCCATCTGTAATATAACGTTTGAGAGCTCTTTCCACGCCATTCTTCCATGTGTTGATGTTGTCTGAACCCAATTCAAGTGATGATATAAGTTTTACCACCTGTTCTATGGGCATTTTGTAGCGTAATACTCCCGAGATGAGCTTGGCGTAGTTCCAGAACTCGGGGTTGAAACGTTCTGACAGTCCTTCAATGGTAGTCTTGTAGCCTATTTTGTTCTCAAACTGGAAATCGTATCGCTTGCTGCCGTCGTCGTTTATGTGTTTGATGATGATGCCATGCGTTACATTCTTGGGCAGAGGAATTCCGTCTTCGTCGTCCTGCTGACCGGTGAATATCTCATAGGGAGCACCGTTGAGCAGGCCGATGAATGCCACCCATTTCTCTTTGTTGTTTTGGAAACGCACAACGTCGGCCTCCAGGATTGTGGGGCGCACCTCTGTGATGATGGGTTTCATCTCTTCGCTCTTTTGCTCTTTCTTGCTGTCGGTTGAAACGAGCACGCCGGCGCGTGAACCATCGCGATATACGGTGCAACCTTTGCAACCACACTTCCATGCAGTGATATACAGCTCGTTCACAAGTTTCTCATCAACATTGTTGGGCAGGTTGATGGTTACGCTGATAGAGTGGTCCACCCACTTTTGTATGCGTCCCTGCATCTCTACCTTTGCTACCCAGTCGATGTCGTTTGATGTGGCTTTTGCATAGGGCGAGCGTGCCACTATATTGTCTATCTCCACTTGCGAGTAGCGTTTGGTGGTGTCTATGCCGCTCTTCTTCATCCACTCTATAAATTTGTGGTGATAAACAATGTACTCTTCAAAGGTGTCGCCGTTCTCGTCGGTGAAGTCCACATGAACCTCGGGGTCGTTGGGGTTTACTTTGCGGCGGCGTTTATATACGGGCATAAATACGGGTTCTATGCCCGATGTGGTCTGTGTCATTATGCTCACTGTGCCGGTGGGGGCAATTGTGAGGCATGCAATGTTGCGGCGACCATATTTCTTCATATCCTCGTAAAGTTGAGGGTCGGCTTCTCGCAGGCGATTGATAAAGGGGTTTTTCTCCTCGCGTTTGTAGTCGAATATCTCAAAGGCACCGCGCTCTTTTGCCATTGTTACAGAAGAACCATAGGCAGCAAGAGCTACCAGTTTGTGCACCTCCACCGAGAAGTCTATTGCTTCGGGGCTGCCGTAGCGCATTCCCATTGCTGCGAGCATATCGCCCTCGGCTGTGATACCTACACCGGTGCGGCGTCCCATGCTGCTCTTACGATAAATCTTCTCCCATAACTTCTTCTCAGCCTCTTTAACCTCTTCAATCTCGGGGTCACTTTCAACTTTCTTTTGAATAGCTTCAATCTTTTCAAGTTCAAGGTCGATGATGTCGTCCATCATGCGGATAGCTTTCTTTGTGTGCTCGCGTAGCAGGTCAAAGTCGAAACGTGCCTCGGGGGTGAAGGGATCGATGACGTAAGAATAGAGGTTTATTGCAATAAGACGGCATGAGTCGTAGGGGCAGAGGGGAATCTCGCCACAAGGGTTGGTCGAAACGGTCTTGAAACCGAGGTCGGCGTAACAATCGGGGATTGACTCGCGTTCAATGGTATCCCAGAAGAGAACACCGGGCTCTGCCGACTTCCATGCGTTGTGAATGATTTTCTTCCAGATATCTCCTGCATTAACCTCCTTGGAAACGATTGGATTGGCAGAGTCTATTGGGTATTTCTGTGTGTATGGTTTCTCCTCTGTAACGGCTTGCATGAACTCGTCGTCAATCTTTACCGATACGTTTGCGCCGGTTACTTTTCCCTCTGTCATTTTTGCGTCAATGAACGCCTCGGCATCGGGGTGCTTGATGGAGACGCTGAGCATGAGTGCTCCGCGGCGACCGTCCTGCGCAACCTCGCGTGTTGAGTTGGAATAGCGCTCCATGAAGGGAACAAGACCGGTTGATGTGAGTGCTGAGTTTTTTACGGGAGAGCCTTTGGGGCGTATGTGTGAAAGGTCGTGTCCTACACCGCCGCGACGTTTCATCAGTTGCACCTGCTCTTCGTCTATGCGTATGATGCCACCATAAGAATCGGCCTTGCCATCGATGCCTATAACAAAACAGTTTGAGAGGGAGGCTATCTGAAAATCGTTGCCTATGCCTGTCATGGGACTACCCGAAGGTACAATGTATCTGAACTTGTCGAGAAGGTCAAATATCTCCTGTGCCGACATGGGGTTCTCGTACTTCTTTTCGATGCGTGCAATTTCGTTGGCAATACGCCAGTGCATATCTGCCGGTGATTTCTCGTAAATGGTGCCGAAAGAGTCTTTAACGGCATACTTGTTTACCCAAACTCTTGCTGCGAGTTCATCGCCGTTGAAGTAGTCGAGTGAAGCCTTGAATGCTTCATCATAGGTGTAGGTTTGCTTTTTCACTTTGGTTGGTTATTTTTTTGTTATTTATTGTTCCTGTGGTCGTTTTTATAAGCAAGCACAAATTTATATGTAATTTATGTAATAACCAATTATTTTTATTTTTAGTTTTCAACTTGTTGTAAAGTTTTCCGAAAATATTTGCAATCTGTTGATAATCAAAGCTGTAAAAATTTTAGAGGTGCAAAAAGTTTTCCCAAATGGATTTTTGGGGTTCATGTCAGAGCGTTTTTCTTCTCTTTTTTGTTCACTCATGTACTTGGCGGTGTTTTGGAAAAATATTTTTCTCTTCCTTTCTGTTGTACTTTTATGGAAATTGTTTTTGTGGTTTTTGCGAAAAAAAAATCCGCAGTGGAAAACTGCGGATTCAAAATGAATTTTATGATTGTTCTTTTTATGCACTTTGCAGTGAGAGATCAATCTCGTTAAGTTCATGGCGGAATTGCTTGTCGGTCTCTGCAAGATTGGTAATTGTCTTGCATGCATGCACCACGGTTGCGTGGTCTCTGTTGCCAATGTACTTGCCAATCTTTGATGTTGACATATCGAGATGTTTCTTTGCGAGGAACATTGCAACCTGTCTCACTAAAACTACTTCTCTTTTGCGAGAACGGGTATTGATGCTCTCGACCTCCACGCCGTAATAGCTTGATACTTTGCTTATTATATCATCTATAGTAATGGGGCGTTTCTCGTAATCGGTTACATCGCCTGTGATTTTCCGTGCAAGTGTAATATCGATATCGGCGTTGTTGATGGCTGAGTGTGCCATGATGGACACTATAATACCTTCAAGGTCGCGTATGCTTGCATTTACATGTTCTGCGATGTATGTTATAACCTCCTCGGGGAATTTGAGACCATCTCTGCGGATTTTGCTCCTTAAGATGTTTTTGCGCAGTTCAAGGTCGGGTTTTTCAATTTCGGCGGTCATGCCCCATTTGAAACGGGTGATGAGGCGTTCTTCCATTCCTTGCAGTTGCGCGGGTGTGCGGTCTGAGGTCATAATCAACTGCTTGCCGTTGAGGTGCAGGTGGTTGAATATGTGGAAAAATGCGTTTTGTGTCTTTTCAAGCCCGGCGAATTCCTGAATATCGTCTATAATGAGAACGTCTATGCTCTGATAGAATCTCATGAAGTCGTTGAATTTCTTCTGCAGGATAGAATCGGTGTATTGAACCTGAAAAAGGTGTGCCGAAACGTACAGAACGCGGAGTTCGGGGTGCAATTCTTTTATTTTACAACCAATAGCGTTTATAAGGTGTGTTTTTCCCACACCCGAGGCTCCGTAGATAAACAAGGGGTTGAATGCCTTTCCCGGGGTATTTGCTACACTCACTGCAACGGAGCGTGAAAGGCGGTTGCTCACGCCTTCGACAAAGTTGTCGAAGGTGTAGCGGTTTATCAGCATTGAATCGAGTTCCTGTATTGCCTCTTGGGTGGCTCTTGGGGAACTGTTGCCCGAGTTTCCTGTTTGTGTTCCTTTGCTGCCTGAGTAACTGTCTGCGCCCACCTCAATACTCAAATCATTCTCCTTGTCGGTGAGTATGCTGTACATGAGTTTGGTGCCATAGCCCATTACTTTGAAAAGTGCCAGGCGCAGCAAGCTTATGTAATTCTCCTCGAGGTGCTCACATACATAGTTGCTCTTCACCTGAATGGTCAGGGTAGAGTCTTCGTACCTGATAGCTTTGATATCGGCAAACAAAGTGTCGAAAGTCTTCTCGGGTACATTGTCCCGAATAATTTCGAGACACTTGTTCCATTTCTCTGTAAGTTGTGAGTTCATCGAAAATAAATGTTTTTGCTTGTTTTTGAAGATTCAAACAACCATCGGTATTCTTTTTATGAACTCGATGGTTGCGTGGGGAGAACCTTAACCTCCTTTCGGCGGAGCCGGTGAAGATTGCGCCTCCCGTTGTATCTTTCCTTATGCAAATATCATAAAAGAAAAAAGAAAAAACAAATGCAAAAATGTTGATGTTTTTTTTGCATTTATAACCCACTGTTTTTCAGTGGGTTATAAATGGTGCTCTATTAAAGTTTGCTGTAATGATAAAATTTTTATCTTATTGATTATCAGCTATATGATAGTGTGGTTGAATATAGTAGCTTTTCACTTGTGCAACATAAATATCCCTTTTTGCGGTTCTTGAAAATGATTTTTGCAAATGACGGTTGGCGCCAGTTGTCTTAGCTTTCTAATTGGAATTATTCTAAATAAGACTGAAAGTTTTGTTATTTGATAAATATTTCTTGCTCAAAAAATGGCTAATAAAAAGATAGGAAAATCCTTGTTTTTTTGAAAATGATATATGGTGTGTTGCTCTTTTTGCAAGAAAAGAAATCGGTTGTGCAACACCCTGTTGCACAACCGATACATGTTTGTGAAGTGGAAAATATCAGAATCGTATAGAGAGATACACTTTAACAGCGTTGGTCTTCAACTTGACCTTCTCATTCTCATCGCTAATGGGCAGGTGCTCCTCTACGCCGTCCGGAACGAGACCTTCGGCAATCTTGGATGTCATATCTTTATATTTGCCTTTTCCCTGGCGCATCTCAACACCCACGCCAATCTAGCGCCAAGAAGCCTCAATACCATAGTCGAGGAAGGGAACAAAACTTGTGCTTACCTCATCGTCATTGATAAATACCGATGCTGAGGGGGTTACATGAAAATATGCATTCAAACGCCAATCTCCAAAAGGTCTCACAGTGATAGAGGGACCGATGGCGAGACCAAGATCTACCTGATGAATGCCGAGCTCGGGCACCTCTCCGCCATCAAGATAATCCTCATATTCGTCTTTGAAGGCTTCCTTCCACTCATCGCTTTCTTCGTATTTTACATAATTGACGCTGGTACCAAGGTCAATTGCGAATTTTATGCGGTCGGCTATGGGCTCTTTGTGCAGATAAATACACCAATTCTTGGAGAGATTGAAACCCATCTTCTGTTCAAGTTCCAATCCGTTTTCATACTCCAATGTTTGGAATGTGTAACCTAAACGCAATGGACTTTTGTGCTTCCAGAAGTCGTAATTACTTTGTGCTGAAAGGTTTGCGGCAAACAGCATGGCGATTGCCACAATAAAAAAGAGCTTTTTCATATTTTATGATTTTAGTTAATGATTGCAAATATATATAAATAATTTGCAAATTGTCTTTTGAAAGCACCTTTTTTATTGCTGTTTTTTCGTCAAGCCAGTTCAAGGTTAAGTCCTTTACGCAGTTTTTCTATTGCGGGGTTCTTTTCTCGCAATATTTCGTATTGCTTTGTGCGGTCATAAACGTGTCGTTGTACTGCCACCTTGTTTATGCTGATGTTCATCTTTAGAATAGCTCCTCCCAGGAATTTGCTCATTCCGCGTGTGATTTTTGCGGACTGCTCCTCGAACATCTGGGCAACCATTTGGTTATCAACGCGTATGGTGAAGCTGTTGTCGTTCTCCTTTTGAGGTATTATGAGCTTCATTCTTTCGGTCAGCGCACGCTCTCTTTCCGGCAATTCAAGGGCAAATGAGGTCCATGCCTGTGCCAGCGTCTCCGATGTTGTTCCTTTGGACTCATTGGTTGCTTCCGCCTCCTTTGTAATATGTGCCGTTTGTGTTGCAGCTTGGGAGGTGGTGTCGTTGTCGAGTGTGGTTCTTGCTCTGCGGAACATGCCACCTATGCCTTGAGCAGGCTGATCTGTTCTTTTAAGAGCTTCGGGACGTCCTTGCACAGGGGCGGGGCGTTCCTGTTGTGGACGCTGTGCGGGGGCGGTCTCTTGCTTTGCGATGTTCTGTGTGGCGGCGGGTGCTGCTGCCTGTGTCGCTGCCGGCGTTTCTTTGGCTGTGCCGGTTTGTGTCTCTTCTGTTTTGTTGAATATGGGTTTTAATATCTTAGGGCCACGCCCCCCATCTTCATTGTCGTCTCCCGTTGTGAGCTGCGACAATTGTATGAGTGTGAGCTCCACAAGTAGTCGTTTGTTGCGGCTTGTGCGGTAGTTCAGCTCGCAGTTGTTGCATAGTTTTATTGCCTTGAAAAGCATTTTCGGGGTGCACTTTGCTGCTTGGCTCACATATCTCTTGCGCAGTTCGTCGCTACCCTCGAACAGCGGTGCTGTAACGGGGTCTCCGTTTACAAGCAGGTCGCGCATGTGGGCTGCCAGCCCTTCAATAAATATGCTTCCTTCAAAGCCTTTGCTAAGCACCTCATTAAAAAGGAGTAGGGCTTGTGAGGTGCTTGCGTTCAATATGTGGTCGGTGAGCTTGAAATAGTATTCATAATCAAGAACATTCAGGCTTTCTATGACTTTCGCATAGCTTAGCTCGCCTTGCGTGAAGCTGACCATTTGGTCGAAAAGAGAAAGTGCATCGCGCATGCAACCATCTGATTTCCGTGCGATTATGCGCAAAGCCTCAAACTCGCTGTTTATTCCCTCTTTCCCGGCAATGCTTTGCAGGTGGTTTATGATATCGGCAGTGTCGATGCGGCTGAAATCATAAATTTGGCAACGAGATAGTATCGTGGGAATGATTTTATGTTTTTCTGTGGTGGCAAGAATGAAGATTGCATGTGCCGGTGGCTCTTCCAATGTCTTAAGGAAGGCGTTGAACGCAGCTTGAGACAGCATATGAACCTCGTCGATGATATATACCTTGTATTTTCCTATCTGTGGCGGTATGCGCACTTGTTCGTTAAGGGAGCGTATATCTTCTACCGAGTTGTTGCTGGCAGCGTCGAGCTCGTATATTGAGAAGGAGCGCTGCTCGTTGAATGAACGGCACGATTCGCATTCGTTGCACGGCTCGCCATTTTGCGTGTGGTTCATACAGTTTATTGTCTTTGCGAAAATGCGGGCACAGGTGGTTTTACCCACTCCGCGTGGTCCGCAGAAGAGATAAGCGTGTGCCAATTTGCCGGTTTGTATCGCATTTTTCAATGTTGTTGTGAGCGATTTCTGTGCTACAACGGTTTCAAACGTGTCGGGGCGATATTTGCGTGCGGAAACGATGTAATTCTCCATTTCTTTCTAATAGTTTACAATTTCAGATTATGCATTCTTGCGCATCTATTGCAAAAATAGTGCAATCTTTGTGAGATGCAAAATAAAAAGTTCACCATCTTTCTTATCTTTTGGTAAAAACTGCGAATATGCGTCTGTCAATTGTAAAAAAGTGCTACCTTTGTATATAAAGTGCTACCTTTGTATATGATGTTAATATGGATTGGTGTGTAGAATGCCCGTTATCGCTACATCTGTAATTTATTTATGATATTTAATATTAGTTGTGTATGAATGACAGTATCGCTAAATTTATCACTTGGGTTGTGATGAATAAATTTTGGTTTGTAACCATTACCTTTCTTCTCATACTGCTTTTTTTTGATGAGCATAATCTGATTAAACATTTTCAGAATCAGAAAGAGATTGCAACTCTAAAATCGGAAGTAGAGGATTTGAGACATGAGCTGGAGGTCCTGACTCATAAATCGAATGAGCTTCACAAGGACTTAGAGATTATGGAGAAGGTTGCTCGCGAAAAGTATGGCATGCACAAGGAGGGTGAAGAGATTTTTATTATAGAGGAATAAGTTGCGGTATGAATAAGATGAAAGTAATCTCAGTGTGTAATTCCTTGTCGTGGGTGGCCCTTGTCTTTGGAGCGTTGGGGCGTATGTTTGTCCCCGAAGTGGCTGCATGGGTGTTTCTTGTAGCGGCTCTCTGTCTTGCTGTTACGCAATTCCTCCTTCGTGTGCGTGGGGGTAATTTTGTGCTTAAAAGATTGGTGCTTCAACAACAGATTGCAGGTGTTGTACTTGTTGCCGCAGGTGTGCTTATGTTTACTCACACGCGTAATGAATGGATTGTTGTGATGTTTGTGGGTACTTTACTGCAGTTATATACAGCATTTAGAATTCCACAGGAGATGGAAAAACAGAATGTGGATAAATAAAAATATTTGATTCTCTTTTTACCACGATTGCGGGTATATACAACACAGCAGGAGGTTCTTATGGGAACCTCCTGCTGTGTTGTATATAAGTAATAAAGAATTACTTGTTTATGAAATGTACTGTCTGGCTATCCTCGCCCATGTCCTGAGTCTTGACTGTGAGGCGGTCGGCGTTGATAGAGTAGCGGTTGATAAGGATATCCTTAACCTTGTTTGCACGGTTCTCGGCAATTTCTGCTTTGGTTGAGTTTGTGTTACCCACAATATCCATTTTGTATTCTGAGTTCTCTTTCAGCATTTTTGCAATGTTCGAGATATTAACCATCTGCAACTCTTGGTTGAATGTATCCTTGCCATCGTAGAATACAACGTAGGGTACCAGAACGTTGTCTTTCTCGGCGGGGATTACAACAATCTGCTCTTTGGGCTCGTTCTTGTCCATCTGCTGTGTCTTTACGGCTGCTATGTAGTCGTTGAGCGCGGCATACTGGCTTGCAGAGATTGCGTGCACGGTTTTGAAACCTTGTTTGCCTATTCTCCACTTCAAACCGATTCTTGCAGAGCAAATGCCATCAAAGTCTGTGCCTCTGTTATCCTGTCCGTCGAATGTGGCACTGGTGATGGTTCCGTTGATGTCGAGGTTGATACCGAGTCTCTTGCATATGTTGTATGTTGTAGAGATACCACCTCTGCCGGCAAACAATGTGCGGTCGTCAATACCTTTTCTTTCAATGGTAGATAGGGCGGCAATTCCGATGTATGCCTCAACATCCCATCTCTTGAAGTCGCGTTTCTCTTTTGAGAATGCGTTGATGAGGTCAATCATGAAATCGGCATTCAAAGAGTAGTATTTAATGTCCTGGTCGTAACCATTGCTTGTATCAACACCTTTGTTTTCGAGGTACTCCTTGCGGGGGTCGGTGTAGTGGTTGGGGTAGCGACCACCTATGTTGCTGTTCCAGCCAAGCAGTCTGTTGCCATCTACACTAACTCGTATGCCGAATACGGGTGTGATTTGCTTGCCTACAGCTACCGAGAATCCATGTTTTACTCTGTCGCCAAATGAGAGCGAGCTGTCATCTTCTCCCAGCAGCATTGCTCCGCCAAAAGAGCCCTGTACATACCAGTTGTCAAAGAAAGACGATTTGTAGAGTGTCTTGTAATCGACACTTACTGTTTCTGTTTTTGTTGTTGTCTCAACATATTTTTCTTGTGCGTATGTTGAGAAACTAACAGCCAATAAAAGAGATAATATTGCAAACTTTTTCATGTTATTCCTATTTTATAATTCTTATTACTTCTCAACAATAGTCATCACAACTACACGGTTCCAACGGAAATCCTCGTCGTAAACGCGTTCTGTATCACCCTTTGCATTTGTTTCTATGCGGTCCTCTGCAATTCCACACACTTCTATGAGGTATTTCTTTACAGAATTAACACGCTTCTGGCTAAGACGCATGTTGTACTCGGGATATGCTGTCTCTTTGTCGGCGTAACCGGTCAGCATAACTTTTGCGTCTTTATTGTTCTTCAAATATTCGGCAAATTTATTGATTTGGGGTTTCTGTCCCTTTTCAATGTATGACTTGTCAATGAAGAATCGTACAACAAAGGGTGCGATGACCTCTTTTGCAGCGGCCTTAACTTCTTTTATGCGTTTAGGCTGGGGAATGAATGTGTTCTCGTAAATAACGGGGATATTAACATCAACCTTTGAGGGCTCGCCACCGAAGTGGTAGCTCAAGCCGAGGCTTGCTGCTGCAAGAAAATCAAGTTTCTTGTAGTCGTTTCCAATCTCTCCACCAACAACACCATCGAATGACTCGTTGAGGAAGTTTGCCTGCAAATCACCCATGATTGACCATCTCTTGCTGATTCTATAGTCGATTTGTGTGCCGGCTTTAACTCCCAAAGTGGCGTTGTGCCCGAATCCTTGTTTGTTGAAAGCGTATGTGAAGGTGGGACCTGCGTAAAGTTGTACACCCCATTTGCTGTCTTTCTTGAACCATTTGATAACATCGGTCATGGCAGCAACATTGAGATCCATATATGTGAATTTTCTGCGGAAATATGCAAGACCATTCTTCTCTATTATGTATTGCATTGTACCATCGGAATAGTCGAAAGAGTTCAATGGCTTCCCGTAAATTGCACCTGCGAGGTAGTAGGCGCTGATTTTTCCTAAACCAATCTGTCCTCTGATACCGAAGTAATCGTTAAACCAAAAGCCGGTAGAAACCTGTATTCTGCCTCTTCTGCGGTCCAAGAAATTGTTCACTTTGTCGTTGCCCTCGGCTGCAATGGAATTTGCACCTATGCCGAATGACACGAACCAGTTCTTTGCATTGAGTGCAGCATCGTCTGCTACAATAAGTTCGGTGGAATCTCCCAACGCAGCGGCAAGGCTGCTCAGACGTGATTCGCGGATAGTCTCCGTTTTGATTACCTGTGCCTCAGCCCAGCTTGAAACAAGCAGGAACGCTGCTGCAGCAAGGAACGTCTTGAAAAAACTTAAATTGTTCATTTTTCTAAAAATTTATATTTTTTTGTTTTGTTAAAAGTCGTATAGAGGGGACAAAGGTATAAAAAAAATATATTTATTGAAATATTAATTAATTAATTTCAATTTTCCTTCGTTAGGAAACATGCATTTGCTGTGGGAGAATGCTGCTATCTGAGCCTGATTATGTCTCCTACTTTTATCCCTTTTTCGGCAATCTGCGCATTTCTTTTGTATAGTTTATCCATTTTTATTCCATATTTCTGGGAGATGGAGTGGAGGCTCTCCCCCTGCTGTACCACATGCGTGGGATACTCCTTTCCGGCTTTGCTATTCTTCTTTTCAAGATAAATAATATCTCCTGCCTTTATTATATAGTTGGCGTAGAAATCGTTGTATTTGACTAATTTGCGGCGGGAGACACCGGTCTCTTTACTGAGAGACTTGAAAGTATCGCCGGTGTTTCCTATTATATAAAGCAGTCCGTTGCTCTTGTAAATTGTTCTTCCAGAGCTCTTCTCATAGTTTTCAAATGCTACCCCGTCGCTCTTTTTGATTTTTTTCATCGTGTAGCTGTCATACCGTTGCAGCCCGTATCGTTCGATGAGGCTTATTAACTTGCCGGGGTAAGCGGGGTCCTCGGCGTATCCGGCTTTTTTCAGCCCTTTTGCCCAGCCCTTGTAATTGTCTTTGTCGAGTTTGAAGAGAAATGCATATCTCTGGCGGTTTGCAAGGAACCTTGAGTGGTCCTCATATGAATCTCTCACATTTTCATATTTTCTAAAATAGCACAATCGCCCGTTGTCCATGGCTGATGTACGCTTCCCGTTCCAGCTTTTGTCGGCTTTTATGCCGAAATGGTTGTTTGAGCTGCGTGATAATTTGCTTTTGCCTGCTCCCGATTCCAGCAACCCCTGTGCAAGTGTGATGCTCGCGGGTATATTGTGCTTTTCCATCTGTTCCACGGCAATGGGGTAGTAGGTGAGCACATATCTCTCGTAGTCGTCTCTTGCTTGCGAGAGATTCTTGGCTGCAGGTGTTGCTGTTGTGTTTTTGCTTGAAGAGCAGCCTGTGAGTGCAATAAGTGCAATAAGTATAAAAAGATGTGTTTTTTTCATAAAAATCTATTTTGGCTACAAAATAAACGAATAAATTGATTTTACGCAACAATTTGTTTATCTTCGCACTACCTTATAGATTACTTTTTTGTTATATATGTAACAAAAATGATAATCGTTCATATTGAATAAATATTTAGGAGGCAAACGTATGAAAGAGTTGATTTTGCAAACGAAAATAAAGGTTTGCACATATGATGAGCTGATGGCGGAGGATAGAGAGGTTGTTGATGCTGCGCGTGCGGCTACAGCCAACAGCTATGCAGTCTATTCAAAGTTTAACGTGGGTGCAGCAGTGCGCCTGGAGGGTGGTGCCATTGTAACGGGCAGCAATCAAGAGAATGCCGCTTATCCATCGGGGATTTGTGCCGAACGTACCACACTTTTCTGGGCAAATTCTCAATATCCCGACAAGGCGGTGCTCACGCTGGCAATAGCCGCCCGCACAGAAACGGGTGAGCTGGCTCAACCCATTCCGCCCTGCGGCGCGTGTCGTCAGGTTATTTTGGAGACAGAAAAACGTTACGGAAAAGTTATTAAAATAATATTGTATGGAGCAAAAGAGTGTTACCTCATAGAAGATGGTATTAAGGCTCTTATGCCTCTCTCTTTTGATTCTGCTTTTTTGGAATAATGAAAAGTATTCTTTTTGTGTGCCATGGGAACATCTGCCGTTCCCCGATGGCAGAATTTGTTATGAAAGATATTGCCCGCAAGGCGGGTGTGGGGGAATTGTTGCATATAGAGTCGGCAGCGACAAGCAGCGAGGAGATTGGCAACGCTGTTTATCCGCCTGCCGCGCGTGAGCTTGCTCGTCATGGAATATCGTGTGCGGGCAAATGTGCACGACGCATAGGTCTATCCGATTTCTCCGATTATGATATGATAATTGTGATGGAGAATTATAATATCAGAAATATGCGTTCCCTGCCTGTTGGGAACGGCAGGTTGTGGAAACTTCTTGATTTTGAAGGGTGCAGTGCTGCGGGTGGTGCAGAGCCGCTGTCGGGCGGTGATATATCCGATCCTTGGTATCATGGAGATTTCTCGGCTACATACCGGGAAATTGAAGCCGGGTGCAGGGGATTGCTTGCTTTTCTTGGTCTCTAAGTGCCGTTTTTTTGTGATAGTTTATGGATTAAAAGATAAACAAAGTGTTTTATTATGCAACAGCCTGTTCCCGCCGACGATAAGGTGATTATGGGTATTGACCCGGGTACAAATATTATGGGTTACGCCTTCATTGGAGTGAATGGTAACCGTGCTCGATTATTGGCTATGGGAGTGATAGACCTGCGCAAATGCCACGATAGCTATATAAAGTTGGGAGAGATTTTTACCCGTGTTCAAGGGCTTATAAAATCTTATCTCCCCGACGAATTGGCAATTGAGGCTCCTTTTTTTGGAAAGAATGTGCAGAGTATGCTCAAGCTTGGGCGTGCGCAGGGGGTTGCAATAGCTGCTGCAATAAGCCGGGATGTGCCCATTCATGAGTATGCCCCATTGAAAATAAAGATGGCTATCACGGGTAACGGCTCGGCGTCCAAGCAGCAGGTTGCCGAGATGTTGCGCCGCATGCTTAATATCTCGAGCGAGGAGATGCCTCGTTTTATGGACGCAACCGATGCGCTGGGTGCCGCCTTCTGTCATTATCTGCAACGCAAAAGCCCTGTGCAGACGACAAAATATAGCAGCTGGGCCGATTTTGCACGAAAGAATAGCGATAAAGTGAAACAATGAGGCTGATTAATCAGCCTCATTGTTATTTGTATAGTTTGTAGGTGGTGCGCAGAACCTGGAATTCTGTACGGCGGTTAAGCTGGTTGCAAATCTCCTGCTCCTCTTCGCTCTCGAGGCTCTTTATAAAATCCTCTGTCAGTACATCATTCTCTTTCAAGAAAGTTATCTTCTCCGTCAGTTTCTTGTGGACAATCTTAGGTCTCTCTTCGCCGTAGCCCTTGGCAGTGAGGCGTTCGGCTTCAATGCCTCCTTTTATAAGATAATTGACAACCGATTCGGCGCGTGCTTGCGAAAGGCGAATATTGTATTCGTCGCTTCCTTTATAGTCGCAGTGCGAGCTTAGCTCAATCGTTACATTTGGGTTCAGGTTAAGTAACTTTATAAGTTCGTCAAGTGAAGCTTCAGACTCTTTTGTGAGCGTGGCTTTGTCAAACTCATAGAAAATATTGTCTATAAGCACGGGACGGGTGATTGATGGCAGTGCAAAATCTCTTTGATAATTTACGGTGCCCTCAACACTGTCGGTGGATAGTTCCTGCATGGTGTTAAGGTAGCCTTTGCAGGTTCCAAGCAGTACATAATCCACCCCGGGAGTTACTCGCACCGAATAAGAACCGTCTTTCATTACTCCGAAGCTGGTGTTTGTTCCATCTTTTCCCACCATATAAATTACTCCTTCGGGGAGCTCGTAGCCGTCTTTTTCGTATATCCACCCGTGTAGTGTGTGCACGGTCTCGGGCAGCAGAAAAGAGTATATGTGGTCCCAGCCACGGGCGTCTCCTCTGTTAGAGGTAAAATATCCACGATAGAGCCCTGGAGCAAATGTTATGCCAAAATCGTCGCCATTGGAGTTCATGGGTGCCATCATATTTTCAATGTTCCACACACTATCGTTCACCTGTGTGGCGCAGTAGATGTCGAGCCCTCCCATGCCGGGGTATCCGTCTGATGAAAAGAACAGTTCTCCTTTGGGACCGAATGCGGGGAAATGTTCGTCCCCTTCGGTGTTTATGGCGTTGCCCAAATTTTCTACAATCTCCTGTTTGGCCTTGCTTTCTCCTATATAATATCTCCAAAGGTCGAATCCTCCATAGCCACCTGCCATGTCCGATGAGAAATAGAGCCATTCTCCATCGGGTGAAACTGCGGGATGGGCAAATGAGGTTAAGGTGTCTTTAGATATTTCCACCTTTTTTACTCCGCTCCACGATGCATCGCTACGGTTGCTGCTGTATATTGCAGCGAACCGGGGGGATTGGTTGTCGGTAACGCAACGGGTAAAATACATGGTCTTTCCATCGGGCGTGAATGCGCATGCACCATCTTCGTCCTCGCTGTTTATCTCGCTCTCTATAACCTCTGTCTTTTGCCATTTACCCTTTTCATCGCGGCGGGTGAGGAAGATGTCGGCACTCTTCTGCCCGGTGATACCGCTCAAGTCATCGCCCTTAGCCTCTTTGCGCGTAGATGTGATAACTATCATTGTGGTGTCGTCGCCTACATACATAGGGCAGTAGTCGCTGCGTTGTCCGTTGAGCTCTTTTGCCCGCTTCACAATGTAGCGGTTGGGATTCTTTTTCCACTGGAGAGATTGCTTGGCTGCCTGCAAACCCACAATGGCAAGCCTGTCACTGCTGTTGAGTTTCAAATACTCTTCATAGTTCTTTACAGCGTCTTTGTAATCGCCTTTTTCAAGCTGTGCATCGGCAAGGTGACGCAGGGCAAGCGAATCGGGGTATTTGTAACGCACGGCATTCATATATGCACCCACCGCACGCACCGCGCTGTTGCTCTTGCGGTAACATTCGCCCAATTTCCATGCCACAACGGCACGTTTTTTCTTGTCCTTTGCCGGAATTTTGCGGTATGCTTTCTTGTATTGCTTTGCTGCTTCGTAATACTCGTTCACGGCTGCATACTGGTCGCCCTTCTTTATCGCCTTTTCGCTGCCACACGATACTATTGCAAATATTGCCAATAGAAGAATGCTATATGATAATGTTTTTTTCATTTTGTTATAATCTTGCAGATTATATAACTTGTTTTTTGCCCGAATATTATGCCGGCACTCTCTTTTCTTAATCTTTTTTAGAAAGATTTTCCATGGTGCTGTTGTCGCTGAGAACCTCGTTCACTACATTATTGAGCATCGCTTTCAGCTCATTGATAAAGGTCTTGGCATCGTATTGGAGCTTTTCAATGTCGCGCAGTTTCTTTTCCCATTGCCCGGTGAGCTCTGCGCTTTTGAG
The DNA here is from genome assembly GCA_964423665.1 of uncultured Bacteroidaceae bacterium. Lineage (GTDB taxonomy): Bacteria > Bacteroidota > Bacteroidia > Bacteroidales > Bacteroidaceae > HGM04593. The sequence goes on from CAYRFX010000001.1 coordinate 62,251, forward strand.
CAGTTCGTTTTTGATTATGCCTATGAGCTCTATGCCTGTGGGGGTGGCTGCGATACTCTTTTTTTCGCGTCGCATATATCCTCGCTTGAAGAGTGTTTCTATAATGTTGGCACGAGTAGATGGGCGTCCTATGCCATTCTCTTTCATTGCATCGCGCAACTCTTCGTTATCGACAAATTTGCCGGCAGTTTCCATTGCACGCAACAGGGTAGCCTCGGTATATGGTTTGGGAGGTGTAGTCCACTTCTCGGCAAGGTCGGGGGTGTGTGGTCCGCTTTCTCCTTTGGTGAAATGTGGGAGAATCTTCTCTTTTTCCTCCTTTTCATCGCTGTTTTCTCCTGCAAAAACAACCCGCCACCCCGGCTCGGTTATCTCCTTGCCTGTTGTCTTGAACGGCACATCGGCACTCTCTCCCAGAACTGTGGTTGTGCGAAATTTACAATCGGGGTAGAATGCGGCGATAAAGTGTCTTGCAATAAGGTCATATACCTTTTTTTCAATATCGGTAAGCCCTTGAGGATATACTCCTGTGGGGATAATTGCATGGTGGTCGGTAACTTTTTTATTGTCAAAGACTTTTTTCGATTTTGGTAATTGCCTGCCTGCTAACGGCGTGGTAAATTGCTGATAGTCTTTCAGCCCTTTTAAGATGTTGGGGCATTTGGGGTAAATATCCTCGCTCAGGAATGTGGTATCTACACGCGGGTATGTAGTTATTTTCTTCTCATATAGCGATTGTATTGTTTGTAAAGTAACCTCGGCACTGAGCCCGAATTTCTTGTTGCAATCGACTTGTAGCGATGTGAGGTCGTAGAGACGGGGTGGCAACTCTGTACCACTCTTTGCTGTTACATCTGTAACAATAAACGGGGCTTCTGAAATCTTTTTGAGTGCTTCCTGCGCCTCCTCGATATTCTCAAATTTCCCTTTTGCGGCACTGAAAACCGTGTCACGGTATGTGGTTTTCAGTTCCCAATATTGCTTGGGAACAAAGTTCGTAATCTCGAAATGACGCTTTACCACAAGTGCTAATGTTGGTGTTTGCACACGTCCGATTGACAGAACCTGGCGGTTACGCCCATATTTGAGAGTGTAGAGGCGTGTGGCGTTCATGCCTAATAGCCAGTCTCCTATGGCTCGCGAGAGCCCTGCCTCGTATAGCGATTGATACTCGTTCTGGTCTTTGAGCGTTGCAAAGCCTTCGCGTATGGCTTCATCGGTGAGCGATGATACCCACAGACGCTTCACGGGGCATTTTGCCTGCGTTTTTTGAATAACCCAGCGTTGTATAAGTTCTCCTTCCTGCCCGGCATCACCGCAGTTTATTATGTAGTCGGCAGTTTGCATGAGTTTCTCAATCACGGCAAACTGTTTTTCTATTCCCTTGTCGGCTATTAGTTTTATACCGAAACGGGGCGGAACCATCGGCAGGCTGCCGAGGCTCCACCTTTGCCACATAGGTGTGTAGTCTCCGGGTTCTTTGAGGGTGCAAAGATGTCCGAAAGTCCAAGTTACTTGGTAGCCGTTGCCTTCATAAAAGCCATCTCGTTTGTTTCTTGCCCCCAAAACATCGGCAATCTCTTTGGCAACGGAAGGTTTTTCCGCAATACAAACAATCATATAGTATTGTTTATTCTACGTCAAGCAGTATGTTCATAAGCTCGCAGGCTGCCTTTGCAACGCTTGTGCCGGGGCCGAAGATTCCTGCTACTCCTGCACGATAGAGAAAATCATAGTCTTGTGCAGGTATTACACCGCCTGCAAACACCAAGATATCCTCTCTGCCCAGCTTGGCGAGCTCCTCTATGAGTTGTGGCACAAGTGTCTTGTGACCTGCGGCAAGCGACGATACTCCCACTGCGTGAACATCGTTCTCCACGGCTTGTTTTGCAACCTCGGCGGGGGTTTGGAAGAGCATGCCCATATCTACGTCAAAGCCACAGTCGGCATATCCTGTGGCTACAACCTTTGCGCCACGGTCGTGTCCGTCCTGTCCCATCTTGGCTATCATCACTCGGGGGCGACGGCCCTCTCTTTTTGCAAACTCCTCGGTCAAGCGGCAAGCCTCTTTGAAACTTGCGTCGTCTCTGCTCTCTGCTGAATACACTCCTGAAATAGTTCTTATAATTGCCTTATAACGCCCGGCAACAGCCTCGCAGGCGTCTGAAATCTCTCCTAATGTGGCACGCAAGCCGGCAGCCTCAACAGCAGCCTCCAACAGGTTGCCTTTACCGCTTCTTGCACACTCGGTTATCTTTTCGAGGGCAGCTTTTACTGCGGCCTCGTCGCGGTTCTTGCGGTTGCGCTCTATGGCTGCAAGCTGCTCTTCGCGCACAGCGGTGTTGTCAATCTCCAGAATATCGATGGGCTCCTCCTCGTCGAGGCAGTAGGCGTTTGTGCCCACAATAATCTGTTTGCCACTGTCGATGCGAGCCTGTGTGCGTGCGGCAGCCTCCTCAATGCGCATCTTGGGAATTCCGGTTTCTATAGCCTTTGCCATTCCTCCCAGCTCCTCAATCTCCTGAATGAGTTTCCACGCCTTCTCGGCAATCTCTTTTGTGAGGCTCTCAACATAGTATGAACCGCCCCACGGGTCTATCACGCGGCAGATGTTTGTCTCCTCCTGCAGATAAATCTGTGTGTTGCGGGCGATGCGTGCTGAGAAGTCTGTGGGCAGAGCAATAGCTTCGTCAAGTGCATTTGTGTGTAGCGACTGTGTGTGTCCCATTGCTGCGCTCATAGCCTCTATCACCGTGCGGCCCACGTTGTTGAAGGGGTCCTGCTCGGTGAGCGACCAACCCGAGGTCTGGCAGTGCGTGCGCAGTGCCATGGATTTGGGGTTCTTGGGGTTGAACTGTTTTATAATCTTTGCCCACAGCATGCGCGCTGCACGCATCTTGGCTATCTCCATAAAGGGGTTCATTCCTATTCCCCAGAAGAATGACAAACGGGGTGCAAAGGCGTCGATGTCTATGCCGGCGTTTACTCCTGCGCGTACATATTCCAAGCCATCGGCAAGGGTGTATGCAAGCTCAATATCAGCAGATGCACCGGCCTCCTGCATATGATAGCCCGAGATGGATATAGAGTTGAATTTTGGCATCTTCTGCGATGTGTAGGCAAAAATATCGCTTATTATACGCATGGAGAATGCTGGTGGGTATATGTATGTGTTGCGCACCATAAACTCCTTAAGGATATCATTTTGAATGGTACCTGCCATCTCTTCGAGTTTCGCTCCCTGTTCAAGTGCCGCGTTTATATAAAATGCGAGCACGGGCAGCACGGCGCCGTTCATGGTCATGGAAACAGACATTTTGTTCAATGGGATACCGTCGAAAAGTTGTTCCATATTCTCCATGCAACAGATTGATACTCCGGCTTTTCCCACATCGCCCACCACACGCTCGTTGTCGGGGTTGTAGCCTCGGTGAGTGGGCAGGTCGAATGCCACTGAGAGTCCTTTCTGTCCCGATGCAAGGTTGCGGCGGTAGAAAGCATTGCTCTCTTCGGCAGTGGAGAAGCCTGCATACTGTCTGATAGTCCATGGGCGGAAGGTGTACATCATTGAGTAAGGACCGCGCAGGAATGGTGGCAAGCCCGCTGCATAGTCGAGATGCTCCATCTCTTTAAGGTCGTCGGCTGTGTAAACCGGTTTTACTTTGATGTGCTCGGCGGTTTCCCACACCTCGCCGTTTGTGGCGGGTGCTGTTATTGCAACTGCGTTGCCTGCAAAAATATCTATATTGCTGAAATCTCTTCTCATGGTTTCGTCTTATTAAATGCCCAACTTTGTATTAAGTTCCTTCAAGGTCTCCAACACGTTTACTCTCACATGGATAAAATTCTCAATGCCGGCAGCTTTGAGTTCCTCGCTGCATGCAGGTGCTCCTGCCACAATGAAAATGGCTTTGTCCTTAATGGCTTCGTATGCGGGTATTGCATACTCGGCATATTCGTCATCGCTTGAACATATTACCACAATATCGGCTTTCGCCTCAAATGCGGCTTTCACACCCTCTTCGACGCTCTTGAAACCGAGGTTATCGATAACCTCGTAGCCTGCCGTGGCAAGGAAGTTGCAAGAGAACTGTGCTCTCGCCTGGCGCATAGCAAGGTTTCCTATTGTGAGCATGAAGGCTTTGGGGCGGCGCCCGCTTGCCTCTGTGCTTAAGCGCAGCTGTTCAAACTCCTCGCCCAAGCGTGTGGCTTTAAGCCCGCCACAAGCGTGTGAGTGTCCGCCACAAGCGCATCTTTCTTCCAATGGCATTTTCCCATCTGCTTTTTCATTGAAATTGGGATATTGGTTTGTTCCCAGCAGTATCTCTTTGCGACGGGCAAGGGCGGTACGGCGGTCATCTCCGGTCTTTTCTATGGTTTCCTGTATCTTGCCGCTTCTGACCATTGCCTGGAAGCCTCCTTGTTTCTCTGTCTCCAGGAATATCTTCCACGCTTCATTTGCAATGGAAGCAGTGAGGCTCTCCACATAGTATGAGCCTCCGGCAGGGTCGGCAACTGCGTCTATGTGGCTCTCATGTTTAAGAATGAGCTGCTGGTTCTTGGCTATGCGCACTGCAAAGTCGGTTGGTGTCTCATACACCGAGTCGTAAGGGCGCACGCTTATGGATTCCACTCCTGCAATGGCTGCGCTCATAGCCTCTGTTTGGGTGCGCAGCATATTTACATAGGAGTCGAACAGTGTAAGGTTGAACGATGTGGTCTCGGCATGCACAATCATTTTGCAGCAATCTTTGCAAGGGGTATATTCTTGTGTAATCTTTGCCCATAGCATGCGTGCAGCGCGAAATTTTGCAATCTCCATGAAGAAATTGCCCGATATTCCCATGTTGAATTTGATGTTGCTTGCAACGGCTTCGGCAGGAATACCGGCTTCTGTGGCAGCCTGCATATAATCGTTACCCCATGCAAGGGCATATCCCAGCTCTTGTGTAATGTATGCACCGCTGTTGCATAGTTTGCTGCTGTTAACGGCAAGGCAACGGAAGTTGGGAAGCTCCTTGGTACTCTCTATTATAGCTTTTGCTGTTTGCACATACTCTTCGATGGCTACACCTTTGCACAATTCTTTGCCTATGGGGTCGTAGTTGAAGGAGCCATGCACGGCTGCAAGGTTGAACCCGGCAGCCGTGCAGTGTTCAACAAAGAGAGTCGCAAATTCAGCTGTGCGTTTGAGGCAAACATCAAAGTTCAGTTCTATTTCTTGTGCATCGATGCCGGCGAGCAACTGCTCTACAAATTCGGGGGATACCATTTTGCCTTTCACCTTGAATCCGATAGATGTTACACCCTCTTTTATAAGCTTGTGTGCCTTTTTGTTGGCTTCAACGGGGTCGTCGGTGGTGAGCTCTGTTCTTATGAGCCATTTGTTATCGGCTTTGTTACCCCTGGTGTAGGGGAACTCGCCGGGCAAAGCATCGGCAATGCCTTTCTTTATATCTTCTTTGCGGTAGAACGGGTTTACGGTGAATCCCTCATTTGTCCTCCATATCATCTTTTTCTCGTAGTCGGCACCTTTGAGGTCTTCTACAATCTTTTCTTTCCAGCTCTCAGCGGTAACAGGTGAGAATTCGCTAAAAAGCTTCTCTTTTTCCTTTTCCATATTGTTGTCTTTTCGTTATAATTTATCTTTCTCAAAAAATGTTTGGGGCAAAAATAGTACAATCGTATTAAATACAAAACTTACTTTAATATTTCGTGGCGGTTGCAATATGTTTTTGCATGTTCGAAATACAAAGTTATAAATATATTTTAATAAGAACGCGAATAATTCTAAAATAAACTTTAACTTTGCCGGCATAATAAATGTAAATATTGTTTCAAAACTTTGTAAGGTTATGCTGTCAATTAAGAAAAACCTATCTTTTCTTTTCTTGTTTTTATTTTCTCTTTCAGTTGCTTCGCAATCCTCTTATTACCAGTCTATTGATGGAGTGACAGGTGGTGCAACGCTGAAAACGGCATTGTATAGTCTGATAAAGGAGCATGAACGCATAGATTATGGTAGCGGTGCTGCTGCTACCTGGGGCGCGTTTTATACCACAGACCGCAACGCAGAAACCAATCAGGTGTATGATATGTACTCTTCGGAGGTTCGTTATTTTGGTGAAAAAGGTGAGACTATCAGCGGTATGAACATAGAACACAGTTTGCCAAAAAGCTGGTGGGGCAGCACTAAGAACGATGCCTATTGCGATCTTCACCATTTGAACCCCTCGGACCAGAATGCCAATAGCCGCAAGGGTAATTTCCCCCTTGCCGAGCTGGAAACAGAATCTTGGAACAATGGTGTTACATATGTGGGCAAGGCTACGATAAACGGCAGCAGTGTGAGTGCATTTGAACCATGCGATGAATATAAAGGGGATTTTGCACGCACATATATGTATATGTTTACCTGTTACCAGAATCTCACATATCAATATACCTGGATGAATTATGAGAGCAGCACATATCCCACACTCAAGCCATGGGCTGTGGAGCTGCTTTTGAAGTGGCACAAGCAGGACCCTGTGAGCGATAAAGAGATTGCCCGCAACAATGCCGTCTATTCCATTCAAGGTAACCGCAACCCGTATGTAGATTATCCTCAGCTGGCCGATTATGTATGGGGCGACTCGGTGAATTATGTTTTCAGCCTCGACGGAACGGATATAAGCGGCGGTGGCTCGGTAGGTGGTGGTACAGGTGATACCGATACATATATAATGGAGACGTTCTCCTCCTCTCTTGGCGATTTTACAGTTGTTCAGGTTGAGGGCACACATTGCTGGACCAACAAATACGGCTGTGCATATATTTCAGCTTACGACAGCGAGACATATACCAATTATGCTGCGGAGTGCTGGTTAGTATCTCCCTCTATGGATTTTACCGATGAAAAGGGCGTAAATCTCTCTTTTGACTATGTTACAAAGTATAATTTGAGCAGCATGGTTGCTCAAAACAACCAGTTGCTTGTGAGCGATAATTATGCGGGTGATGTAGCTGCAGCAACGTGGACGGTTGTCGATTTCTCAATAGTGCAGAATAGCAGCGATTGGGCGTTTACCTCAACTGGCGATATTGCTCTTCCCGCTGAATATATGGGCAAGGAAAATGTAACAATAGCGTTCAAATATACCTCTACCACATCAAAAGCCGGAACTTGGGAGGTTAAGAATTTGGTTGTAGCCGGTGTTGAGGCTACAGCTCCCGGTGATACCGAAGATGGTGATGATGCCGGCAACAGCGGTACAGAGGGTAATGGCGGTAATTATCCGTTTGAGAATTTTACTCTTGTAACAGATGCATCCACCCTCACCTTGGGCGATTCTGTGATAATAGCCTACAATGATATAGTAATGGGTGCGCAGTCGGGCAAATATCGTGCAAGCCTTTCGGGTGCCGTTATAGAGTCTGATGCTATTACCTCATATCCCGATGGAACACAGATTATTGTGCTTGAAGAGGGAACCGTGGAAGGAACGTTTGCCTTTAATGCCGATGCTCTATATCTTTCATCTGTATCCAGCAGCAGCAACTATCTGTATTCCAATATGGAGCTTAACGATGCATCGAGCTGGTTGATTACCATAGCTTCAGATGGTGCAGCTGTTATTGTGGCACAGGGTGCATATTCCAAGAACACTTTGCAGTACAATGTCTCGTCTCCGCGTTTCTCTTGCTACTCGGGAACTCAAAAGTCTGTTAAGATATATGCAAAATCTCCCGTGAGCACCACATCGATAACCGATGTTATAATAGAGCATGATGCTGTTGTAGATGTGTATAATCTGCAAGGAGTAAAAGTGCGTGCAAATGTCCCCATGGCTGATGCGCTTGAGAATCTCTCACGCGGCTATTATATAATCTCGGGTAAAAAGTTCTTCAAGAGATAATATCCTGGGTATATACAAGATTTAGGGGCTCGTTTTGCAAAAAACGAGCCCCTAAATCTTGTGAAACGGTCATAGTATTAATCTATTCCTAATTCCCGGAGCAGGTATTTGGCGTTGCCTATACGATCGACCACGAATAGTACATAACGTATATCTACCGATATGTTGCGGCAGATAGAGGGGTCGAACTCAATATCGCTCATCGTGGAACGCCATGTGCGGTCAAAGTTAATTCCCACAAGTTTGCCACGGCTGTTTATTACAGGTGAGCCGGAGTTCCCGCCCGATGTGTGGTTAGAGGCAAGAAAACATACAGGAACCGTGGTGTGGTTGTTCTTCTCAATGCCCCAGCGACCATAGTCCTTGTTTTTGAATATATTGCGCAGTTCCTGCGGAATGTCGTAGTCGTAAATCTCGGGGTTTTCTTTTGCTATTACTCCGTCGAGAGTGGATAGGTGGGTGTGATACTCGCCATCAACATTCTCGTAACCGCATATTGTGCCGTATGCCACGCGTAGCGTGAAATTGGCGTCGGGGTAGAAGGCTCTGTCGTTGTCCCACTCACGCAACGCTTGCATATATGCTTTATACCATTTTTCAATCTCCGGCACATTGCTTATGTTGCGGTAGGCATACGCACTGTTTTTCTTTACAATATCCGTGAATATCCTTTCGAAATTGAGCATGGGGTCGGCAAGCAACTCTTCTTTGTTCATTGCTGCGTCGCTTAATATTTTTGTGTTGTTATAGAGACTGTCGATATACTCCTTTATGCCCCCACGGCTTTTTATACCATCGCTGAGTGCTTGTGGTATGTTTTCGTTGGAGGCGCGTGTCATAAACTCAGCAAGCATCTTTGTGGCTATTGTGCGGTCTATCTCGCTGTTGTAGTCCTTGAGCAGATTCTTGCGATAGCCGAGCAGCTCTTCGTTGCTCATGTCGGCAGTGTTCTGTCGCAGTTTGCGAGCGATGGAATAAGCCTCAATGGCACCTATCGACTCGTTGAAAAGCTCGCGCATGAAATATCCCTTTGATACACTGGTATATGCGGCACGCATTGAATCGAGCAGCGTTGCGTATTGTGGCTTGTCGGCTGCCCATGCAGCAAAGTCGGCCTCGTATCGCAGTTTCTTCTCTATTGTGCCAAGGCGTTCAAGCCCCAAGCTTTCGCCTTGCCATTTTTTCCATGCATTTGCAATGTTTGCATGTTTGGCAGCATACGCTATACGCACAGCAGGGTCTTTGGCTTGAGCCTCGGTGATGGTCTCCAGGCGTTGTGTACGCAGGGCTATCTTCATGGGGTTGGATACCTTGGCAACATACTCCACTGCATCGGATATTACATACTCCTGTGTGTTGCCGGGGAATCCGTATATCATTGTGAAATCTCCCTCTTGTACACCTTCTGTCGATATCTCAAAATGTCTTTTTGGGCGGTAGGGGATATTATCCTTGCTATAATCGGCAGGCTGGTTATTATTGTCGGCATAGACGCGGAATATTGAGAAATCACCCGTATGGCGCGGCCATATCCAGTTGTCGGTGTCGCCGCCGAATTTTCCTATTGACGAGGGTGGTGCCCCCACGAGGCGTACGTCTCGATAGGTTTGGTATGTGTATAATATATACTGGTTGCCATAGTAGATGCTTTCTATTGATGCGCGGTAGCCTTCTCCTTTTATTGCAGCTGCAATAATATCCTCCTTCTTTTCGCCTGCCGCAAGTCGCTCGGTTACATCTTCCATGCCAACCACAAGGCTTACGGTGAGCCCGGGGACGGGCAGTTCTTCTTCCATGGATTGCGCCCAATAGCCGTCGGTGAGATAGTCGTGCTCCACCGATGATAGTTTTTGTATGGAGCTGTAGCCGCAGTGGTGGTTTGTGAGTAGCAATCCCTGTTCTGAGATGAACTCTCCGGTGCAGCCGCCGCCGAATTGTACTACAGCGTCCTTTAATGATGGTTTGTCGGCAGAATAGATATCTTCGGCTTTTAGTTTGAAGCCCATCTTGCGCATATCCTTTATGCGATCTTTTATGAGACCCGGAACCCACATGCCTTCATCGGCAGATGCTGTGACAATGAACATACATGCCATTGCACCAAATAAAATTTTTCTTATCATATATCGTCAGTGTGTTTTTTCTATGAAAGTTCAATAACCTCTAAATCTCCTATTTTCCCATTGTCTATTGTGAATTTTACAAGGGTGCGCACCTGTTGCCATCCCTGTTTGCCTGCTGCGCCGGGGTTTATGTGCAGGCATCCTGTCAGTTTGTCGTACATCACCTTGAGAATGTGTGAGTGTCCCGAAATGAATAGCTGCGGGCGCTCTTTATATATCACTGTGCGTATGGATGGGTCGTAGTGCCCGGGATAGCCTCCGATGTGTTTTATTAATACATTGCATCCCTCGATGTTGAAACGTGCCACCTCGGAAAAACGGAAACGGACATCGGCCCCGTCAATATTGCCATACACAGCTCTCACGGGGCAGTGTGCCTCTAACTGTTCAATAACACGCATGGAGCCAATATCGCCCGCATGCCATATTTCGTCGCACTCGTAAAAGTGTGTCAGATAGCGGTCGTCCCACCAGCTGTGTGTGTCGCTCAGCAAGCCTATTTTTTTCATAGGTTGAATCGTGAACGTACAAAATTGCAGATGTAGTCGGCTGTGCCGTCAATTCCTAATAACGATGAGTTTATGCAGAGGTCGTATGATGCGGCATCTCCCCAGTGGGTTGTTGCGTAGTAGTCGTGATATGAACGGCGTTTCTTGTCGCCTCTTTCAATGAGCTCGCGTGCCTCCTCTTCGCTGCATCTCTCTTTGCGGGAAATGCGGCGTATGCGGTCGTTGCTGTCGGCTGTTATGAATATGCTTGTCATGCGTGGGTGCTCGCGCAGTACATATTCGGCGCAGCGCCCAATGATGATGCAACTTTCGCGCTGTGCAATGTTTCTGATGGCTTCACTCTGTATTTGAAATAGTTGGTCGCTTTCCATGCAGCTGCCGTTGCCCGAAAGAAAATTGGAGAGTGAGCCGTGTATGCTGAATAAACCTCCTAAAAAGCTGTCGGATTCTCTCTCGTCGGCACTTTCAAATACAGTAGCGTCAAGTCCGCTTTCTATTGCTGCGGCTTCAAGCAGTTTCTTGTCGTAGATAGGTAAGTGCAGTCTTTCGCTTATCTTCTCGGCAATTTTTTTGCCACCGCTGCCAAGCTGGCGCCCTATGGTTATTATTATCTTTTCCATAAATAATTATGTGTTATAAGTTTTTATATAAGTTCTTTCTTTTTCCACCCGTCGAATTGGACCTTGAGCATTATTATTGTGAGCATAGCTGCAACAAAGTCTGATATCGGCATGCTGTACCACACACCTTCTTCTCCGTAGAATAATGGTAAAATGAGTAACAAGGGAAGGAGAAATAGCATTTGGCGGGTGAGGGAAAGAAAAATGGATTTCTTTACCATGCCGATGCTTTGGAAGAAGTTTGTTGTTACCATTTGGAAACCGATGAGAGGCATTACAAGCGACATTATGCGCATGGCTTTTGCTGAGTTTGCAATGAGCGCAGCGTCGGTGGTAAAAGCGCGTGCAATGAGTTCGGGGATAAATTCATTAAGAATGAATCCTATAATCATAACCACGCTGGCGCATATACATGTGAGTTTCAGAGCCTCTGTCACTCTCTTGTATTGTTTTGCACCGTAGTTGTATCCCACAATGGGTTGCATGCCTTGTGTGAGTCCCAATACAATCATTACAAAAATGAATGCTACGCGGTTCGATATTCCGTATGCGGCTATGGAGATGTCGCCGTCGTGGCTATACATGCGCAGCCCTTTGTTCACAATTATGACTACAAGGCAGGCTGCTGCATTTATGAGGAAAGGAGACATGCCTATTCCCAAAATAGCATTCACAACCTCTTTCTTTAATCGGTAGATACCACGTTGCAGGTGCAGCAACTCGTTGGGGTTGCTTAAAAGGCGTAACTGCCACACCAACGTGGTGCACTGTGCCATGATGGTGGCAAGCGCGGCTCCTCTTATCCCCCAGTCGAACAGGTAGATAAAAATGGGGGCAAGTATGATATTGGCAACAACGGTTATTATGGTGGCTATCATTGCTTGTCGCGGGTGCCCCGATGCACGCAATGCGGCATTTATACCAAAATAGAGGTGTGTTACAATGTTGCCGAGCAGGATTACCTGCATGAAACTGCGGGCATATGGCAGGGTGGCTTCACTCGCTCCAAAAAACATGAGTATCTCATCGAGAAAGATTAATGAAACGCCGGCAAACAATGTTCCCACGATGATGTTCAAGGTTACAATATTGCCCAATATGAGCTTAGCCGAGTCGTAGTCTCTTTGTCCTAATTTTACGGATAGCTGTGTGGCACCTCCCAGACCGACCATAGCACCGAATGCTGCCGAGAGGTTCATGAATGGGAATGTTGTCGCCAACCCCGAAATTGCGAGGGCACCCACTCCCTGCCCGATGAAGATGCTGTCTATCATATTATAGAGTGATGCAGCTGTTTGAGCAATGATAGCAGGTATTGCATATTGCGTAAGCAGTTTGCTCACTTTTTCTGTTCCGAGCTCGGTTGGAACTTTTTTCTTTGTTGTCTCGTTCATAAATCTATTAAAATCTCTATCTTTGCGAAGATACAAAAAAACAGGGAAAAAGTGGCCTGCCTGTTTTATTTTTTTCACATACTCAAGTTAAAGTATATAATAAATATATGGTAGATACCTTAAAAAGTGTTATTGTGGGAATGAGTGGCGGCATTGACAGCACTGCTGTGTGCAGTATGCTGCTTGAACAGGGATATCGTGTGTGTGGCCTCACTCTTGTAACCTGTGATGCCTCGTTGAAGGCTGCTGATGATGCTGCCGAGCTTGCGGCAAGTTTGGGTATAGAGCATCATATAGCCGATGTCAGGGAGGAGTTTCGTGGTGCTGTGATACAGCCTTTTATTGAAGCTTATCTGCAGGGGCTCACACCCAATCCGTGTGTAAATTGCAATCCAGCAATAAAGTTCAAGGTGCTCGAAGAGTGGGCAGATAAATTGGGCTGCACCTATATTGCCACCGGGCATTATGTGAAGCTGAAAAGTATCGGTGAAAAGGTGTATATTTGTGCCGGAGACGACCATAGAAAAGACCAAAGCTATTTTCTCTGGAGGCTCACTCAGCAGCAGTTGAGACGTGTGGTTTTTCCGCTTGGCGATTGGGAAAAAAGCGATGTGCTCGTGTATCTTAAAAAGCATGGTCTTGAACGTGCGGCTGCCGATGGGGAGAGCATGGAGGTGTGCTTTATTCCGGGTGATTATCGCGATTTTTTGCGTGCAAATGTTTCCGATATCGATGCAAAATATGGCGGTGGCGCCTTTGTGGATTGTTGTGGTCGTGTGATAGGGCGACATGCAGGCTTTCCATTTTATACCATAGGGCAACGCAAGGGTTTGGGTATTGCGCTCGGATATCCTGCGTATGTGCTAAAAATTAATCCTGAAAAAAACACAGTGATGCTTGGGGCTGAGGCGCAGTTGCGAACCTCATATATGCTGCTCGAAGAGCCGTCGTGGGTGAGTGGTGAGCTTTGTGGTAATTTGCAGGTGAGGGTGCGCTATCGTGGCAAGCCTGTCCCCTGCGAGCCTCCTGTGAAAGTTGCCGAAGATCTTTGGCTGCTGCATCTCTTAGAGGAGGTGTCGGCTGTTACTCCCGGGCAATCGGCTGTATTCTATTGTGATAATATGATTGTTGGCGGGGCGTTCATAGCATCGCAACGCGGTATTAACCAGTGGATAAAGAATGATGAATGAAGAACCTCTAAGTCTTTACGCGCTAAATAACCTTGTGCGCGGTGTGCTTGCTCAGAACTTTCCTGCTACCTGTTGGGTGGTGGGCGAGCTTAGTGAGGTGCGCGAGACTTCCGCGGGGCATTGTTATATTGAACTTGTTGAACGCGATGAGGCTGCAAATGAGATTGTGGCAAAGGCGCGTGGTACTATATGGGCACGCATATACTCTTTGTTGAAGCCCTATTTCCTTGAACAGACAGGTGCCTCTTTTGCTGCAGGGCTGAAAGTGATGCTGAAAGTTTCGGTTGTTTTTCATGAACTTTATGGCTATTCGCTCGATGTGTGCGACATTGAGCCGGCATTTACCATAGGCGATGTGGCACGGCAGCGCAAAGCGGTTCTTGAACGTCTTGCAGGTGAAGGGGTCATAGACCTTAATAAAGAGTTGGCTTTCCCCGTGTTACCACAGCGCATAGCGGTGATTTCTTCGTCATTTGCCGCGGGATATGGCGACTTTTGCGACCAACTTGCTCGCAATTCTTATGGCTTTGTGTTTTATCCACATCTCTTTCCTGCACCTATGCAGGGCAGCAAAGCCGAGCAGGGAATTATTGCGGCTCTTGATAGAATTGCCAAGAATGCTGATTCGTGGGATGTCGTGGTGATTATTCGCGGCGGTGGTGCCACGAGCGACCTCTCCTGCTTCGATACATACGACCTTGCCAATAATTGTGCACAGTTCCCTCTGCCTGTCGTTGCAGGAATAGGTCATCAACGCGATGAAACGGTGCTCGATGCTGTTGCTCACACAAGTGTGAAGACGCCTACTGCGGCTGCCGAGTTGCTTATTCACTCTTTGGCGGCACAGGCTGCCCTCTTGGATAATATGGGGAAGATTGTGGCAACAGCGGTGCGCTCTGCCATTGATGAACAAAAAATGCGGTTGAGTGCTCATGTTAAGCATCTGCCGCTGTATGCTGCGCTGTATTTGCAGAATCAGCAGCATAAACTCGATTTGTATCAGCAGGGAGTGGAGGCTGCTTCTCCTGCGCGAGTATTAGCCATGGGGTATAGTATCTCCCGCGTAGATGGCAGGGTGGTGCGCTCTGTTAATAATGTGCCTGCCGGGGCAACGGTGGTTACCACAGTGGCAGATGGCAGCTTTGTGAGTGTGGTTAAAGATAATGAACAAGAATAAAATCTTTTTATGGAGGATAAATTTAATATGAACTACGCTCGGGCGATGGAGCGTCTCGAAGAGATAATGAATGATGTGCAACGTGGCACAATGGATATAGATAGCCTTGCCACAGTGCTTAAAGAGGCCGATGAAATCATCAAATTTTGCAGGAAAAAGCTGTATGTGGTTGATGAGGAGGTGAAGGCTCTTTTGCAGAATATGTCTGATATTGAATAAACAAACTGCACTTTTTTTATTGCTGTGTAGGTTTACTGCGCAACCGCTTTCACGCTCTTGCCGCAGGCGGGGATAATTGCATTCTCGCCCTTTTCAACGGTAGTTTCAGTCATTGCCTTGCCGTTTGCGATGGTTCTCTCGCTCGCCGATATTTTGCTTGCATATGAGAGCGTGGGTGTGGCGCATTTAATAACCGTGGGCTCTTCTGTTTCGTTGCCCGTAAGTGCAACGATTGTGCCAAACTTGCTCCACGGCGCAATGGCGCGGTAGCTGTTTATTGCCTCGGCGGGTATATGCAGTGTAAGATGCTGGGGGTGTGAGTCAGAAAAAACATTGCTTTCAATGCTTGGTACAGAAGTTGCAAGGCAATAAACATCGGTGAGCCCGGTGCATTCTTTGAACGCACCATTCCCTATGCTTGTCACGCTTTTAGGAATTGTGATACTTGTGAGGTCGGTGCAACCATAAAATACCCAATCTTCTATTATAGTTACGTTGCCGGGAATTGTAATGCTTGTAAGGTCGCTGCACTCAAAGAATGCTCTCTCTCCTATACTTGTTACGCTGTTTGGAACTTCAATACTCCTAAGCCTGCTGCACTCACTGAACGCATTATGTCCTATTGATGTCACGCCATTGGGGATTTCAATGCTTGTAAGACCTCTGCACCAAGAGAACGTACCATGTTCTATGCTCGTTACGTTGTTGGGGATTGTAATGCTTGTAAGACCGGCGCAACCGGAGAACGCATTATGTCCTATTGATGTTACGCCATTGGGGATTTCGATGTTTGTAAGCCCGGTGCACCAAGAGAACGCACCGCGTTCTATGCTTGTTACGCTGTTTGGGATTGCAATACTTGTAAGGTTGATGCAGCCGGTGAACGCATATTCTCCTATTGCTGTTACGCTATATGTAACATCATTGTAAGTAACCTTGGAGGGGATTGTGATGCTGTCGCTGTATTTTGACGGGTTGTTAGTAACCTTGGCGTTTTTCGCCTTTGTAACAAGGTGGTAAGCAATTCCATCAATTACTACCTTTTGTGCACTTGTCATGGTGCAGCATAGTAGCAGCAGAATGGCTGCCAACATAGTTCTTAAATATATGTTCTTCATATATGCAAATGTAATGCGTTTCTTGGTTTAATCAAAAGAATAATGTTTTTTCTAACGTAATAAGGCAAACATATATCCTTTCGCGTGGCAAATTTAATAATTAATGCGAATCAGCAGTTGAAATTCTGCTTTTGATTCATTGTTAAATTATTGA
>CAYRFX010000002.1:0-68937 GCA_964423665.1 uncultured Bacteroidaceae bacterium
TTATCCTGCATATAGCTGTTGTTTCCTTTTTTTTAAGTACCTTCGCAAGCAAACGGCAATATTATGATTAAAAGAGAAGAAATTGAGATAATGGCACCGGTGGGCTCACGCGAAAGTCTCACGGCTGCAATACAGGCTGGTGCAAATTCCATATACTTTGGAATAGAGCACCTGAATATGCGTTCACACTCGGCTAGCGCATTTTCTATAAACGACCTGCGCGAGATTGCGCAAATATGCGACAAGCACAACATTAAGAGCTATCTCACGGTGAATACCATCATTTACGAAAATGACATAGAGATGATGCATCGTATAGTAGATGCAGCCGTGGAGAGTGAAATTTCGGCGGTTATTGCTGCCGACGTTGCCGTTATGCAATATTGCAACAGCGTGGGCATGGAGGTACATCTCTCTACGCAACTGAACATAAGCAACAGCGAAGCACTCAAATTTTATGCCCGCTTTGCCGATGTTGTGGTGCTTGCCCGCGAGTTGAACATGGAACAGGTAGCTGCCATTCACAAAGTTATATTAGACGAAAACATTTGCGGTCCCAAGGGAGAGCTCATAAGAATAGAAATGTTCTGCCACGGAGCATTATGCATGGCAATATCGGGCAAATGTTATCTGTCGCTTCACCAGCTTGGGCGCAGTGCCAACCGTGGCGAGTGCATGCAGGTGTGCCGACGAGGATATATTGTGAAAGACCGGGAGAGCGACATTGAATTGGAAGTTGATAACAAATATATAATGTCGCCCAAGGACCTCAAGACCATACGTTTCATGGACAAGATGATTGAGGCAGGCGTGCGAGTATTCAAGATTGAGGGGCGCGCCCGCGGACCCGAATATGTACAAACCGTGGTAGGTTGTTACAACGAGGCATTAGAAGCATACCTCAACGGCACTTTCACCGAGGAGAAGAAAGATGGGTGGGACACACGCCTTGCCACTGTATTCAACCGCGGATTCTGGGACGGCTACTACCTGGGGCAAAAGATTGGCGAGTGGAGTAATATCTATGGCTCGCAAGCCACCGAGAAAAAGGTTTATGTGGGTCGCGGAGTGAAATATTTCTCAAAGCTGGGTGTGGGAGAATTCTACATTGAGGCGAGCGAGTTGCATGTGGGCGACAAGCTGCTGGTTACAGGTCCCACGACAGGTGCGATGTATCTGGAATTAGAGGAGGCGCGTGTGGACTTAGGAGCTGTAGAAACGGTACCCAAAGGGGTATATGTTTCGTTCAAGGTGCCGGCAAAAGTGCGCCCAGCCGATAAACTATATAAGATTGTATCCACCGGTTCTCCGTGCGAATAAAAGAAAAAGATGATAACCCCCGCACCACTGAAAGAGGGCGACCTCATTGCCATAGCCTCGCCCGCAGGTGCCATACGCGAGCGGGCGTTGGTAGAGCAAGCCGCACAGATTCTACGCAGCAAAGGCTTTTTGGTGGAGATTGCGCCCCATTGCCTCACCCGCAACGGATATTACAGCGGGACACGAGAGGAACGCATGGGCGACCTTGCCCTGTTGCTTTCTCGTGATGATGTTAAAGCTATCCTTTGCAGCTATGGGGGATATGGCAGTGTACATCTGATAGAAGAACTTTCACCGCTGATATCAAAGCACCCCAAATGGTTAGTGGGAATGAGTGATATTTCGGCTCTGCATGCAGCATGCCTTGCATGCGGGGTGCAATCGTTGCACGCACCACAATGCCGCCACATTGCCACACTACCCGACGACAGCACAACCCGATGGCTCATTGATATTCTAAAAGGAGAAAAGCCTCGCTACCACATACCGTCGCATAGCCTTAATATAAAAGGAGAAACCACCGGCACGCTTGCCGGCGGCAACCTATCGGTAATAACGGCACTATGCGGCTCGCGTTACGACCTTTTCAAAGAGGGCAGAATCATATTCATAGAAGATACCGGGGAGTTCCCCTACCGTGTAGAAAGGCTCATGTATCAGCTTAAACTATCGGGAGCTTTGGCACGAATAAGCGGCATGATTGTGGGACAGTTTACCAATGCAAAGGAGCACACCGGCTTCGGCGGCACCACATACGAACTTATACATAATATAATAAAAGAGTACGGCATTCCTGTATGCTTCAATTTCCCCGTAGGGCATTGCAACAACAATGTGCCACTTATCGAAGGGGCCGAGGTTACACTATCGGTTACCGAATGTAATTCAACATTAATATTTGAATAGGGGATACAAGCGTTGCTCATATCCCCTTCATTATTATTTATCCATGTTTCGCCTTGAAGGCAAGAGCATAGAGCCTCATCTGCTTAATCATTGCAAGGAGACCATTGCTGCGGGTGGGCGAAAGATGCTCCTTGAGACCGATAGCCTCCACAAAATAGAGGTCGCTACCGAGAATCTCATCGGGAGTGTGCCCCGAATAGACTTTTATGAGCAAAGCCACAATACCTTTTACTATAAGAGCATCGCTCTCGGCACGGAAAAGCACCTTGCCATCAACATAATCGGCCTGCAACCACACACGGCTCTGGCAACCCTCTATAAGATTATTGTCTGTTTTATACTGCTCATCAAGCGGAGGTTGCTCGCTACCCAAATCGATAAGCAACTGATAGCGGTCGAGCCAGTCATCAAAACCGCTGAACTCGTCTATTATTTCATCTTGTTTCTCGTTTATCGTACTCATTGTCTATTTCTCATTATAAATAACAGCCAAAACGGTCTGCCCAACAGCTTTAAGCGTGGCAGCATCAATCCAGCTCATATCATCTTTTATTGTATGATGATGAGGACCGAACCCATTAGGGCTATCCGGGTCAAAATTAATAATATCTATGCAAGGGAGTCCCAAGAATCTATTTACATAGAAATGGTCATCGGTAACCATGCCACCCTCCTTGTCTATAAAATAATCGCCATAGCCCCATTTTGCAGCCTGCGCCCACACTTTATCGACAATATTTGATGCATAGTGGTCGCTTAAACCCTCGCGATGGAAACGAGAAGAAGGAGCCCCTACAATATCGAGCAGAATACCATAGCGTGCATTATAACCTTCCACATGAGGGAAACGTGCCCAATATTGCGAGCCAAGAGCCCATGAATTATCCATGCCGTTCCCATCATAAGGGTCATTTTCGTGACGCCCATAATCCTCTGCATCAAAAAGCACGATATCGACACCCACAGCAGGCGATACAGCAGATAGATGACGGGCGACCTCCATGAGCACCCCCACCCCGCTTGCTCCATCGTTGGCTCCAAGAATAGGAGTATAGTGATTGCTTTTATCGGGGTCGCTATCCGCCCACGGGCGGCTATCCCAATGGGCACACAGCATCACACGTTTCTTATTCTGCGGGTTGAATTGCGCAATAATATTGCGAGCCTGCAACTTATCACCATTGTAGGCAGTGAGCTGCACATCTTGCGTTACCACATCGGCACCACAGCCGCGCAAATAAGCTACAAGAAAATCGCCACAGGCTCGATGCGCCGCGCTGTTGGGCACACGGGGACCGAACGCCACCTGGCGTTCCACATAACTATATGCACTATCGGCATCAAAGACTGGAACCACCACAGCCATTTCTGCCGACGCGGGTGCTTTTTTATCCCCGCCACATGCTGCAAAGAGGATGACAGATACCGACAGCAACACAAACGCTGTAGCTATGCGAAATATTTTTTTATTCACGATAAATTGTTTCTATTTTACTATAAAAGGGCGCACACGCGGGGGCGCCCCTACAAGTAGCATTTAGATGCTACTTGTTCAATTTCCACGTTGCACCATCTTTTGAGTCCTTAATCTCAAAGCCCAGTGCAGCAAGCTCATTGCGAATCCTATCGCTTGTAGCCCAATCCTTGGCAGCCTTGGCAGCCTGACGTTGCTCGAGCAACATATCCACAACCTTGCCAAAAGCCTCCTCACGAGCACTATCGGAACCACGCTCTTCCTTCAAACCTAAAATATCGAACATGAAGAGCTTGAAGGTTTCTTTAAGCTCGGCAAGGTCGCTTTCGGAGATTGTCGCCTTCTTATCGGCTATCTGATTGATGGCACGCGAAGCGTCGAACAAATGCGAAATTACCTGTGCAGTATTCATGTCGTCGTTCATTGCATCATAGCACTTTGCACGCAAGCCTGCAACATCAACGGTAGTTTCACCCTGTGCCACAAGACCGCAAAGAGTTTTATATGCGTCCATAAGACGTTGCATACCCTTCTCGGCAGCTTGCAATGCATCATTGCTGAAATCTACCGTGCTGCGATAGTGTGCCTGCAAAATGAAGAAACGAATGGTCATTGCCGAATAGGGCTGTGCAAGCAACTTGTGAGAACCAGTGAAGAACTCGTCGAGAGTGATAAAATTGCCGAGCGATTTACCCATCTTCGTACCATTGATGGTTATCATATTGTTATGCATCCAATATTTAACCACAGGCTTGCCCATAGCCGCCACACCCTGTGCAATTTCACACTCATGATGGGGAAATACAAGATCCATACCGCCACCATGAATATCGAACTGCTCGCCAAGATATTTGCGACCCATAGCCGTGCATTCGCAGTGCCAGCCCGGAAAACCGTTACTCCATGGAGAGGGCCAACGCATTATATGCTCGGGCTGCGCACACTTCCACAAAGCAAAATCGGCAGGATTGCGTTTTTCGCTCTGCCCATCAAGTTCACGAGTGGTATTGAGCACATCGTCAAGGTTGCGACCCGAAAGAACGCCATAATTATGCGCTTTGTCATATTTTGCAACATCGAAATATACAGAACCTTCGCTCTCATAAGCAAAGCCGTTATCAAGAATCTCCTGCACCAGCTGAATCTGTTCTATTATATGCCCCGACGCATGCGGTTCAATACTGGGGGGCAACACATTGAGAGCCTCCATCACCTTGTGATAATGAAGAGTATATTGCTGAACCACCTCCATGGGTTCCAACTGCTCCAAACGAGCCTTCTTCGATATTTTATCTTCGCCATCATCGGCATCGTGCTCCAAATGCCCCACATCGGTGATATTGCGCACATAGCGCACCTTGTAACCAAGATTCTGCAAATAGCGGAAAAGCACATCGAAAGTGATGGCAGGGCGTGCGTGCCCCAAATGTGCGGGACCATAAACCGTGGGACCACACACATAGAGCCCCACGTTGGGAGCGTGCAAAGGCTCAAACAACTCTTTCTTGCGAGAGAGTGTGTTGTATATCATAAGTTTGTTTTCCATATAAGAAAAGATTTTATCGTTTATTATCTTCTAATTTCTAAACCGCGAAGATAGTGATAAAAAATATAATTATATAGAAAGAGGCTGTTTAATTTTTGCTGCAACAAAGCGTTTCTTTTTGATAATTTCTTTTGATGAGAGTTTATCGTTAAAGTAATGCAGAATAGGTCAAGAATAATTTATAGCCACATAAAAATAGCAGTCCAAGGTGTTGTAATAACATTTTTGGACTGCTATTGCAAGAAAGCATGATGAGCGGTTAAAACCTGTATATCCTTAAAGTGAAACCACAAACTCTTGTTTCTTATTCCTCGACTTTAAACCTCCATATTTGATAATTACCCTTTTTATTTCCTCTATCGGATGTAAAATATATATATCCGTCTGTTGTCCAATGAGGATGCATATCAACAGATTTATTCTTTGTCATTTGAATCACATTGTCGCCATCTACATTTATTACATATATATCAGCATCTTTTTTATTTTTGTTTGTTGCTTGAAATGCAATTTGTTTACCATCAGGGCTCCAACATGGTTTAGAAGCAAACCCGCTTTTGGCATCTGTCAATTGCGCTTGATTACCTCCATCAATATCCATAGTCCATATGCTACAACTTTTAGCATTAGATGCATATTTTACATACGCAATCTTAGAACCGTCGGGCGAGAAAGCAGGTTGATAACCATTACCCAGCAAGGTAGTCTCGCCGGTTTCCAAATTCTTTATCCATATTTCGCTTTTTTCAATAATTACAGTATTGGCTCCCAAGCCCAATATATTAGCAAATAACGCAGACGAAGCATACGAATACGATTGCTTGTCATAAGCGACATATTTACCATCTCTGGAAATTGAAGGATTGCCTTCAAATCCGTTTTGTGTATCAGTTATTTGCCTTAAAGCTTTACCCTTTGTTCCAGACATCATATAAACATCAGATGTAAGATTACCTTCATTTTGGCATCTAAATACGATCTTGTCTATTACGGCACTATATGTAGGTGAATAATTCACATTATTTCCATTTGTTTTTTGAGTTACCGAATTAGAAAACGCGTTATCTTTCTTGTAGATATTATAAAAGTACTTGTTTTCTCGCGCAGCGTAAAATAAGTTCTTCCCATCATCTCCACCTGAAGGAGTGATACAAGGCTCTTCATTGTCTGTTACTTGAGTTAATGCAGATAGATTCTCGCCATCAATAGAAATTGCAAACTTTGTAGCGCAACTTGAAAGACCAACAGAGGCAATCAAAGTAATAAATAATATTTTCTCATAGTTTTAGAGTTGTGCCATCACAATTCCCAGATGAAAGCGGATAAAAAAAATAGGTGTGGGAACTATATTTGCTTTATCCTATAGGTAGGCTTCTCGCATTGCCTTAGACACGGGATAAAACAATAGCCCACACCAAAGGATATGTAAGAAGCCAACAATGGCTGTACAAACCAATGATGCGGTGCTATTGTCTATTACCTTCGTGTCTTGGAAAATTTTGCGAGAATTTACCTATGAAGATAATTTCAATAACACCTTTTAATAAAACATTCTGTTCCTATGGAGAACACCATTGAAACAGTACAAAGGTAGATAGAAGGATTAAATTAAACAAGAAATACCTTGCAAAAGTTGAAAAGTTGAAAGAACATAAAAGATTATTGAGCAGCACTCCTATACTTGCAGTTTGTTTCCTTTTAAGAGACAAACCGCAAGCGGAGCAGCCTGTTATATTTTTCTGCGAAACAGAAGAGGAACATTCATCTGTAATCCTTCAGCAACCGTTGCAGATGCTGACGGGTAAAAAAGATGCGGCTCTTAACCGTGCCCAGTGGCAAGGAGAGCCTTTCGGCTATTTCGCGATACTTAAAGCCGGAGAGATGCATGAGAAAAGGAATGCGATATTCGCGGGAGAGGCTGTTCACCACGCGATAAATCTCTTTGCTATCGTAATTGTTTTCTGTTATATAATTGTCAAACTCCTGTGAGCTGTTCACATGAAAGAGATTTTCGGTGTGATCGACGAATGTTTGGTCGCGCACCACTTTACGGTAGTTGTTTATAAAGATGTTACGCATTATGGTATATACCCAGCCTTTGAAATTGGTATCGGGAGTATATTTGTCCATATTGTCAAGCGCCTTTAACGATGTTTCTTGCAACAAATCGTTAGCATCTTCCTTGTCTGCCGTTAGTTTATATGCAAAGCGTTGCAACTCAGATTGCACCTCGAGCAACTCCTTCCTGAATTTTGCAGCATCCACTATTATCTATTTTTGTTAAGTAATAAACATATAACAACACCCATTATATTTTTGTTTAGCAACAAAAAGGTTTTTGCAGTTTTTGCCATTTCCTGCACCTCAACTACATGCAAGCATAAATTAAAGAGCAACGGTGCGTTGCCGCACCGTTGCTCTTTAATTTATGTAAAAAAGTTATTTCTTTTCCCTATCGCTGTCTATCAGTTGCAAAAGGCGTTCTATAGCCTCTTCTTCGGGAATGTTTTTTTCCACGCACTCCTTTTGGCGATAAAGGCTCACTTTGCCACGCGCAGCACCCACATAACCATAATCGGCATCTGCCATTTCTCCGGGGCCGTTCACAATGCAGCCCATTACTCCTATTTTAAGTCCCTTGAGATGAGCGGTGGCAGCCTTTATTCGGGCAAGGGTTCCTTGCAGGTCATACATTGTGCGTCCACAACCGGGGCAGGCGATATATTCGGTCTTGCTAATGCGGGAACGTGTTGCCTGCAAAATACCAAAGGCGATGGAATTGATATCTGCCGCAGGGATTGAGGGATTCTCTATCCACACACCATCTACGAGACCATCAATGAGAAGAACGCCAAGGTCGGCTGCCGCTTTTATGCGGAGGCTCTCAACGGCATTTTCGTTATAGCAGCGATGTACAATGACGGGCGCGGCAATGCCATTTGATGCAAGCTTATGAATAACAGCGCGCAACTCACCCACAGGATTCACATGCGTGCTGCTTGCAACTATTATTATATCTTTGAGTTCCTTCAGCTTGGTTATATTTTGCGGTGTGAGGCAACGGATACAAAGTGATATTACCGAACCATCAACAGCCTCATCGACACTCACTGTGTGCAACTGCGAACCTATAAAGTCGGGGGCAATATCGGGAGAATCTACCGCTTCGCCCACTACCACCGGCACCTGCGAGCCACCCACACAACCTACAACTGCCGTCGGGCGGCGCACCGGTTCCAGGTAACAGAAACCATCATAAACTTCACCCTCAATGGGGCGATGGGCTGCACGCTTTGCAATATATTCCACCAGCTCTTTTGCCACAGGAATCTCATTCTCGGGAGCCTCGGCAAGGGATACTCGCACGGTGTCGCCTATTCCATCGGCAAGCAACGCGCCTATTCCCACCGCGCTCTTGATGCGACCATCTTCAGCATCGCCTGCCTCTGTTACGCCCAGGTGCAAGGGGAAAGAGACACCCTCGCTCTTCATTGCGGCAACCAGACGGCGCACGGTGGTAACCATCATTGCTGTGTTGCTTGTTTTTATGGAGACAACTACGTTATTGAAATTCTCATCACGACAGATGCGAAGGAATTCCATACACGACTCCACCACACCCGAGGGAGTATCACCGTATCGGCTCATAATACGGTCGGACAATGAGCCGTGGTTCACACCCACGCGAATAGCTTTGCCCTGCTCCTTGCACAAATTGAGGAACGACACGAAACGCTCACGCAAGCGTTTGAGTTCCTCGGCATACTCGGCGTCGGTGTAATCAATATGTTTGAACACACGCGCGGCATCGACATAATTACCCGGATTCACACGCACCTTATCGGCATAACGCGCAGCAGTGTCGGCAACGGCAGCATTAAAGTGAACATCGGCAACAAGAGGTACATTGCAGCCACGGGCGCGCAATATCTCCTTGATGTTACCCAGATTAACGGCTTCGCGGTTACCTTGCGTGGTGAGGCGTACAAGCTCACCACCCTTTGCAACAATGCGCATCACCTGCTCGGCACTGCTTTCGGTGTCCATGGTAGATGTGTTTGTCATTGATTGCACGCGCACCGGGTTATTGCAACCTATTGCCACACCGCCCACATTCACCTCCACTGTGGAGCGACGATGGTAGTTAAATAAATCGGGATTAGTTTGTTTTGTACTCATATTCCAGTCCTTTAAGCTCTTCGTTGGCTTTTTCTATTTTCTTCTTAAGATTCTCCTTGTATGCAGCAAGGCGCACGGCAAGCTCGGCATCGGCAAGCGAGAGCATCTCCACGGCAAGAATCGCCGCATTTAGTGATGCGTTTACACCCACTGTGGCTACCGGAATACCGGGAGGCATTTGCACAATAGCGAGCAAAGCGTCCATTCCATCGAGAGTGCTGTTGATGGGCACACCTATAACGGGCAGCGTGGTGCTTGCCGCAATTACTCCCGGCAAATGAGCCGCCATGCCTGCAGCTGCAATAATAATCTTCACGCCACGCTCCTTAGCGCCCTTTGAGAACGCCTCCACAGCCTCGGGAGTGCGATGAGCCGAGAGAGCATTAACCTCAAACGGCACCTGCATCTCGTTAAGAAAATCTGTCGCTTTTTTCATCACGGGAAGGTCTGATGTGCTTCCCATTATAACGCTTACAATAGCTTTCATATATAAATCCTGTTTTTATCTGTTTTCTATGGTCTCTCCTTTATTATACCCTTGCGATAAGCCGTGAGGAGTTTTTCGAGGTCGCTTATCTTCAACATTATTCCACGACCTATATCTGTATCTGCCACATTCTCGCGACGTCCCATCATCTCCACAATCTGAGTGGTACTCTTAATATCGGTACCATTGATTACAGCCTCCTCAGTAGATTTGAAAGGCTCGTGCTGAACAAGTTGGAAACCACGGCTGTGATACACAAGCGTGTAACCGGCAATACCCGTGCGGTTGTGATATACACGAGAGAAACCGCCGTCAATCACCATCATGCGCCCATCGGCTTTAATAGGTGTCTCACCCTTGAACACACGCACGGGAACGTGCCCGTTTATAATGTGGCGATGGCTGCCCTGAACACCGAACTCATCAAGGATATAGTCGCACACCTCGGCTCTGTCGCGCAATATGTAGTACCAGCCTTTAGGTTCCTTCTGCACCTCTTTATCTGTGAGCAGATAACGCTCAAATGTTGCCATTTTGGATTTTCCAAAAAGTGGCGAATGGGGACCGCACCAAAGATACCAGAAGAAATCTCTTGCAGCCTCGCGTTCTTGTGCATCGACATCATTATCGAAAGCCGAGCGGGCAATGCGCTCCACCCTCTTCATAAGATCCTTGCCCTTTACAACAACGCCGTTGATAGAGACCTCGCGCATTGTGCCGTCCTCGTTCAAAGGCACAGAGGCGTGGAACATGAGATTGGAGTTATATATCACATACATTCCGCCACGCATAAGCAAGCAATTTACATGGTTCTGCAAACGCTCGCTGCGGGTGAACGAATATCGCAAGCGCTCCATCAAATCCGCCTCCTCGGGCGTGAGGGCATAGGGGTTTGCGGGGTCAAGTGTGGGCCACTGAGTATCAAGCATGGAATATTCCTTGCCATCAATGGTTATAGTGCCGCGCTCTTTGTTAATGTGCTCCATGAGACAACGATCCTGCATCTCCCAATGGGGATACTTTTGCGCTATAGCACCCGACAACTTAAACTCTATTACAGAGACAGCCTTGTGCATTTGCGCTATGAGACGAATATCCTTCTCGGTGTGGTTGGTACGCTCCTCATCAACACGCGGGATATATATTTCGCAGGGGTCATCGGCATATTGCTCCATGGCAAAGGTTGCCAGCGGCACCATATTGATGGCATAGCCGTCTTCGAGAGTGCGGGTGTTGGCATCGCGCAAAGAGAGGCGCAACACGCTGGCGATGCAGCATAGATTACCTGCCGCCGCTCCCATCCACAGTACATCGTGGTTACCCCATGTAATATCGAGATGGTGATAATTGCACAAGGTATCCATTATGAGATGCGCTCCCGGACCACGGTCAAAGATGTCGCCCAAAATGTGCAAGCGGTCTATTGCAAGACGCTGAATGAGCGAGCAGAGGGCTATGATAAAGTGGTCGGCACGCCCTGTGCAGATTATAGTATTTACAATAGCCGAGAAGTATGCCTGTTTGTTGCGGTCGTCATTCGCTTCGTGCAAGAGTTCCTCAATTATGTAGGCATACTCTTCGGGGAGGCTTTTCCTCACCTTGGAACGAGTATATTTCGATGAAATATTGCGGCATACGGTAATAAGACGGTTAAGCATCACGGTGTAATACTCGTCCATATTCTCCACCTCCTGCTTTACAAGTTTCAGTTTCTTTTCGGGGTAATATATGAGAGTGCACAATTCTTTCTTGTCCCTGTCGGAAAGCGCACTGCCAAAGAGATCGTTTACCTTGCGCTTGATATTACCCGAAGCGTTACGAAGAACATGTTCAAACGCCTCATTCTCGCCATGCAAGTCGGCAAGGAAGTGCTCGGTGGGCTTGGGCAACTGCAATATCGCCTCCAAATTTATTATTTCGGTGGTTACGCTTGATACTGTGGGAAAATCGCGCGCCAGCAATCGCAGATAGCGCAAATCCTCTTTTACATCTTCAATAGAAATCTGTTTCTTTGCCATACATTTCTCTTTTTCAAGCCCCTTCACCGGGTGGCGTGCCCTGTGAAAGAACCTTATAACTCTATTATTGCAAATTTACAGTTAATTTCTGAAAGAGCAAAAGATATAACGGGAAATTGGCAGAGCTTGCCATAATGTATGAGACAGATGAGGAAAAAGCACAACTGACACTCTGCGCATATTATTCCTTGCGCAAACGCGCAACGGGTATATGCAACTGTTCGCGATATTTAGCTACGGTGCGACGTGCCAACGAGAAGCCTTGTGCACACAACTGCTCCATTAGCTCGGTATCGGTGAGAGGTGCCTGCTTATCCTCGTTGTCTATGAGTTCCTGCATTGTGCGCAAGAGTTCGTGCACAGAACGTTCACCACCATCTGCCGTCGCAACGCCATCGCTGAAAAAATATTTGAGCGGATATACTCCCCAGGGCAACTGAGCATATTTGCTGTTGCTCACACGGGAGATTGTGGAAATATCATACCCGGCACGCTTTGCGACATCATCGAGAATCATGGGGGTGAGCAGAGCCTCGTCACCACCGCCCACAAAGAAAGGCTTTTGCGCATCTACAATAGCACACATTGTGCGCATGAGTGTCTCCTCACGCTGTTTGATTGCACTGATAAAACCCTTTGCCGCATCTATCTTTTGTTTAAGGAACAAGGCTGCTGCCCTATGCTCGGGGTTGGAGCTGTTGCTCTGTTCAAGCAACATCTGTTCATATTCGGCACTCACACGAAGAGTGGGCATATAATAATTGTTCAATGAAACCGAGACCTCATCTCCTATGATTTCTATATTAAAATCGGGGATTATCTGTTGGTGGCTGATACCAATACTCTCGGCAAGAGCGGCACCCGGGCGAGGATTGAGACGCACAATATCGGCTATTGCATCGCGGCACTCCTGCTCGCCAACAGAGAGCTTTGCAGGCAACATATCCCAACGTTTCTTTGCAAAATCATCGTAGCAATCGGTGAGAATGCGTTTGTGCAAGGAGAGGTCGCGACGCGCACTCTCACGCTCTATCTGCAACAGAAGGCACTCCTGCAAGGAACGTGCAGCAACACCTGCAGGCTCAAAGGAGTGCAACATCTTAAGCACCTCTTCAATCTCCTGCAACGACGGAGCTACCGAGGAGTAGAGAAGCAGTTCATCTTCAATCTCGGAGAGAGGTTTATGAAGAAGCCCATCATCATCAAGCGAGCCGATGAGATATTCTCCGATGGCACGCTGGCGGGGTGTGAGCGACAACTCCCCGAGCTGTTCCAGCAATGCTTCGCCAAAGGACTGGGCATCGCTCACGGGAATATCAATCTCATTATCGCCCGAGTGATAATCCCAGCCGTTATAGTCGGGAATATCATCGGCTGTACGATAATCATCGGCAGAATTAATTTCATCGGCAGGAAGGGATTCGGCTGCAATATGTTCTGGCTCCGATGCCTCCAATGCAGGGTTATCAATCACCTCACCGCGCACACGATCCTCAACCTCAATGGCTGTGAGTTCCAAGAGACGCGCCAGCAGCACCTGCTGTGGCGAGAGAGATAAATTTTGCGTCTGTTGCTGTTGTTGCGCTTGCGAAAAGGTACTTTTCTTCATATTCAATAGGTGAAGGTGCTGCCACCCAAAAATTCACGTATAACCGAGGTGGGCGGCAATATATTCTCCTGCAAAGGTACAATATAATCCAAAAAACGCAATAGCCTGCGGGCAACAGAATATTCGCGACAACTCTGAGGAACAGCACGTAGCATCGGTTCCGCCTGAGCCTTGAACGCCGCAAGTTCATAAAAAAGCGAGGAGTTGAACATCACATCGGCATTCTCCTGATAGGGGAAAATCCACTCCTCTTCGCCCTCGCGCACGCTGGGCCAGCGGCTTATAGTCTCTATTGCCGAATATCCGCGATACTTTGCATCGCGCACCATGCGGCGCAGTAAACGCGTATCGGATGTGGATATATAATTATGATAGTCGAGTTTCATTGATGTGAGTGCCGAGACATATATGCGGAACTTATCACTATCGGGTACCTGCTGTGTGAGCATTGGATTCAACCCATGGGTGCCCTCTATCACAAGCACCATCTGAGGGGTAAGCTTCACCTTGTTGCCATGATATTCGCGTTTGCCGGTAACAAAATTATAATATGGCAACTCCACCTCCTCGCCGGCAAGAATCCTTGTGAGAGACTCGTTGAAATATGGGAGGTCTATCGAATGAATCGATTCAAAATCATAATCTCCATTGGGCTTGCGCGGTGTAATAACTCTATCAACAAAGAAATCGTCGAGAGATATTGCATGGGGCTTGAGCCCGCATGCCATAAGATGCACGCTGAGCCGCTTACTCGATGTAGTTTTTCCCGACGAAGAGGGACCGGCAATGAGCACCACGCGCGCACCGCGTCTTTTTATCTCATCTGCCATGGCAGAAAAGCGTTTCTCCTGCAACGCTTCGGCTATATTAACCAAATCTACCTCGTGCCCCGTGTTTACAGCAAGATTAAAATCGCCTATAGTCTCAACACCCATTATCTGATGCCAATGCAAGCGTTCCTCGAAACGCTCCTGCAACTTCTCCTGCGGCACTTTATCCTCGAGAGTTGTGGGGCACTCCTTGTCGGGGATGCGCAACAGCACACCCTCGGCAAATTTTTCTATCTCAAAGAGCTTTATATATCCCGTGCTGGGGAGAAGCCCCTCGTAATAGTGGTCTATATAATCTCCCAATTTATAATAGCTTGTATAGAGATACTTATAGGTTTTCAAAAGACGCACACGATCTATGCGCCCAAGCCTCTCAAAGACCTCGATAGCCTCGGAGGTGTGGCAATCGACACGATGAAAAGGTATATCCTCGGCAATGATAAGGCGCATGCGCTCACGCACTTGAGCAACCTGTTCCTCGCTCAGTTCCGTGTCCATACGGCAATAATATCCTTTTGAGATAGGGTTTTCAAAACGCACCACCCTGCCGGGGAAAAGGTCGTTCAAAGCCTTCATCATTACAAAAGTGAGGGAGCGCACATAAACACGCATGCCATCATCGGAGGTGAGGTCGAGAAACTCCACATCCTTGTGATTATAGACCCTGAAATTCAGCCCCTCAATTTCGTTGTTCACGCGGGCTGCCACAGTTTCATAGGGGAGATTCAAATTAAACTCCTTACAGGCTTCACGCACGGTTATACCCGACTGAAAAGTCTTTGTCTCGCCATTGTTCACACAGAATATCTTTACCATAGCCACAAATCTTTACAAACTATCATTAAGCGCGAAGTTAAACAGAATTTATCAGCATGCAACAGCAAAAGAGACTATTTTTATAATTTTATAATTTATTTGCAATTTGTTGTTTGCAGCAATAAAACATTATGCTAATTTTGTAAACAGCGGGAGAAAGACTCCCTCTCTGTTTCCGTATGTTATAAAAGAGATATTATGGAAAAACTTGGGCAATATATAAAAAGCATTGAGATTGATTCCCTGTGGGCAAAGCGCAAACATATATACTGGAAATTGCGCCCCGATGTAAACATTCTGAGCGGCAGCAACGGAATGGGAAAAAGCACAATCATAAACAGGTCGGCACGCCATTTGGATATAATGCGCGAAGGACGGCTCACAACGAATCCCGAGAACGGAGTGCACATAACATTCTACCCCGAAGATGCCACAAGCATTGCTTTTGACGTTATAAGCAGCATCGACCGCCCGATTCTGCGCGGGGACCTGCTCGACAAGATTCCCGGTGCCGATATTCGCACCGAGCTCGACTGGCAGCTCTACAACTTGCAACGCCGTTATCTCAATTATCAGGTAAACATAGGCAACAAAATTATCGCATTGCTCACAAGCGGCAACCCCGAGGACCAAACAGCGGCAGCAGAGCTCACAAAACCCAAAAAAGTATTTCAGGACCTTGTAGATGAACTGTTCACCGCAACGGCAAAAACCATAAACCGCACAAGCAACGAGATTTTCTTTGAACAATATGGCGAAACACTCTCGCCATACATGCTCTCCTCGGGCGAGAAACAGATACTTGTGATAATGCTCACCGCGTTGGTACAAGAGAACAGGCACTGCGTTATGCTCATGGACGAGCCCGAGATATCGTTGCACATTGAATGGCAACAGAGACTTGTGAACATCATACGCACACTGAACCCCAATGCACAGATAATCCTTTGCACCCACTCACCGGCAATAATAATGGACGGCTGGGCCGACGCAGTAATGGAGATGGAAGAGATTACCATATAACCACGCATTGCGCAAACACAATGAAAAAACTCACAAGCTACCTCAATTCCGCTTTCATAGAGGCCGCCAACAAATTACGCCCTAAGAGAGCCAAAAACCGCATAATCGCCTATGTGGAGAGCTACGATGATATCTCTTTCTGGCGCAACATATTCGAGGAGTTTGAAAATGAGAACTATAAATTCGAGGTAATGTTGCCTGCACGCGGCAAGCTCACAAAAGGGAAAAAACAGGCAATGATGAACATGCTGGGCGAGGCAGTGGGACGCAACATGATTGCCTGCGTCGATGCCGATTATGATTACCTCATGCAGGGAACCACGGAGACATCGCGGCAACTCATAAACAACCCGTATATTCTGCACACATATGCATACGCAATAGAGAATCTCAAATGCTACTCGCAAAGCCTTAAGCAGGTGTGTGTGCAGAGCACGCTCAATGATATGAACGTGATGGATATTCCTGCATTCATGAAGCTATACTCGCAGATATGCTACCCGCTGTTTGTATGGAACATTCTATTATACCGCAAGCACGACCTCAAGACAATGAGCATGCAACGTTTCTGCGAAATTGTCAGGCTCACATCATTCAATATAGAGAACCCGGCAATAGCACTGAAACAATTAGAGGGACGCGTGAGCCATAACATATCCCTCATGGAGAGACACAAGCCACACCTGTTGCCCGAGTATGAGAATCTGAAAGATGAACTTGCAGCAATGAATATCCTGCCCGAGGAATGCTACTTCTACATTCAGGGGCATCACATAATGGACAGCGTTGTCATGCGCATTCTCTCCCCCATATGCCGCTATCTGCGGGGCAAGCGCGAGAGAGAAATTGAGAAGTTTGCATACCATCGCCAGCAATATTCAAACGAGCTGTCATCGTACCGGCACAGCCTGTGCGATGTGGCACTTATGCTGAAGAAGAACACCAATTACAAAGAGGCCCCGCCATACAAAAGGCTGAGAGCCGACATTGAAAAGCTGTTGCAAACGATAGGAGATGAAGAAGGGGTCGCTACTGACGCTTCCAAAAAGCAGGCATAAGCAACAATAGCACAGCAAAGAATTCCAAACGACCAACCAACATCTGGAACGAGCAGAACCATTTTACAACCGCAGGCAGAGAGGCGAATGAATCCATTGGTCCATAATGCCCCAGCGCAGGCCCCACATTGCTGACAGAGGTTGCCGACAGACCATAGGCATCAAGAAAGTCGAGCCCAAAAATCATATTCACAAAAATTCCCACAACAATAGTTGCCACATATATAACCGTATATGCCAATATTGCCGACTGCACCGATGTGGGCACAATCTTGCCACTCATACGCACGGGAATAACGGCATTTGGGTGCAATATACGCTTGAACTCATTGAACATTACGCGCCCCAGGATTGATATGCGGGCACACTTCATGGCGCCGCTTGTAGAGCCCGAGCAGGCACCAAGAAACATAAGCGCGCTCAACATAAGCCACAAAATGGGCAACCACAGCACATAATTGGAGGTTGCAAAACCTGTAGTTGTCTGCATTGAAACAACCTGAAACAGCGAGGTGCGGAAAGCCTCCTCCACCCCCATTGACGAAGAGAAGAAGAGACCGGCGGCTATTATTACCGTAAAAAGCAACACCGACCCGGCATATACACGAAACTCACTATCACGGAACAAATCCCCGAAACGAGCCTTGAAGAGGAAGAGATAGAGCAACGACAAGTTCACTCCGCCAAGGAACATAAAAAGAGTAACCACATAATCAATGAGCGGAGAATTAAATGCCGCGATGCTCGCCTGCTTGGTGGAGAAGCCACCCGTGGCAATAGTGGACATTGCATGACACACAGCATCGAACTTGCCCATTCCTGCAAAATAAAACGAAACGGTTGCTATGATTGTGAGCCCCACATATATAGAAAGAATCCATCGCGCTGCAACCGATATTCGGGGGTGCAGCTTAGCACGCATAGGCCCCACAGACTCGGCAGCAAAGAGGTTTATATCCCCTAACCCAAAGACCGGGAAAACCGCAACGGTGAAAAAGACTATACCCAAGCCACCTACCCAATGTGTCATCGCACGCCAAAAGAGAAGGCTGTGCGGGAGAGCCTCGATATCGTTGAGAACAGTGGCTCCCGTGGTGGAGAAGCCCGACATTGTCTCAAAGAAAGCATCTGTTACAGAGGGGAGGCAGCCGCTGAGATAATAGGGAGCCGCACCAAAGAAAGAGAATATTATCCAGCAAAGAGTAACAACGATATAGCCGTCCTTGCGCGACACATTGCGCTCTTTACCACGCCCTATGTAGGTGAGAAGCGATCCCGTGCCCACCATTGCGGCAATACTGTAAATATATGTCCCAAGGTCTGTCTCATGATAGAACAACGCTACCATAAGACCGGTTAAAAGGAACGCCGCTTCAATGAGCAGCAACATTCCAATAATGCGGGATATGATTTTGGGGTGAAACATCACTCAAAAAATTTTTCCAACTTCTTTATCACATGTTCCAGGCAGAAGATAATCACATGGTCATCGGCTTGAATAACGGTATTACCTGTAACGTGCATACCCTCGCCGTTTCGTATAAGACCACCGATATTGGCGCCCGAGGGCAACTGCAAGTCCTTCACTGCCTTTTTGGTTATGGGAGCCCCCTCTTTCACAGGGAACTCCACGACAACAGCCTGAATGAAAGTGAGACACTTGACGCTTGATACATCGGTATTCAGCATCATCTGGAAGATATTGCTTGCCGCCAGTTTCTTCTTGTTTATAACCGAACCGATGTCCATATTTTCTGCCATGGAGATATAATCGATATTCTCAATCTCGGCAACGGTACGATACACGCCCGAACGTTTTGCCGAGAGGCAGGCAAGAATGTTTGTTTCAGAATTATCGCTCAACGCAATAAAGGCATCGGTGTGCTCAACACCCTCGCTGCGCAACAGCTCGGGGTCGCGTGCATCACCATTTATTATCATCACCTTGTCATCGACAAGCTCAAGCAATTTGCGGCAACGCGCAAGGTCGCTCTCAATTATTTTAACCTTTATATTATCGGGGATAAGCTTTGTCGTGCGCACCGCTATGCGGCTGCCGCCCATAATTATAATGCTGCGCACTTCCGTGAACTCCGACTTTCCGCACATGTTGCGCACAAAAGGAATTTTATCCTTCACCGTCATGAAACAGACAAGGTCATCGGGCTCTATCGAATCGTTTCCGCGAGGTATAATGGTTTCATCGCCACGCTGTATTGCCACTATATGATAAGGAGTGTTGCTGGGAAAATCCTTGAAGAGTGTACCCAATATGGGAGCTCCTGTACGCACCTTCACGCCCACCATAACCAATGCCCCATCGCCAAATTCAAGGAACTGCCTCATCCAGCAATATTTTATGCTGGTGGCAATCTCTTCGGCAGCAAGCTGCTCGGGGTAAATGAGAGAGTCTATGCCCAACGAGGCAAAATAGCCTTTATGTTTGGGTTGCAGATACTCATAATTATCTATTCGTGCCACGGTTTTCCGCGCACCAAGATAATGAGCAAGTATGCAAGCAGTTACATTATCGCTCTCATTGGGGGTAACCGCAACGAAGAGGTCGGCATCATCAACGCCGGCAAGTTTAAGGTCGGAAATTTTGGTAGGCTGCCCCACTTGGGCTTTGAGGTCGAAGAGAGTTTCCATTTTACCCAACTTCTCCTCGCTTTCGTCCATAAGCACCACATTTTCGTTACCTACGGAGAGCATCTTTGCCAAATGCGTACCAACTGCACCTGCGCCGGCTATAACAATTTTCATACTATTGTTTTTTGAACTTCAAAATTGCATGCAAAACAGAATCGCTATCCATAGAGCATTTTTTATAAAGCTCTGATGTTGTTCCATGCTCAACAAACACATCGGGAATACCTATTGTTGTAATTTGTGGAGTATAACCATGCTCTGCCATATATTCTGTAACAGCACTGCCAAGACCACCTTTGACCACACCATCTTCAAGAGTAACCACATACTTGAAGTTCTCGCCTACCGTGCGCAAGATATCCTCATCAACAGGTTTGAGGAAACGCATGTCATAATGCGCCACACTCACCCCTTGCTCGCGAGCGGCAGAGATTGCACTCTCCACCAGCTTCCCGATGGGACCCAATGTGAGCAGCGCCACATCACTACCCTCCTGCATCAGGCGTCCCTTACCAACAGGCACACTCTCCAATGGGCAACGCCAATCGGCAAGAGAACCTTTACCGCGCGGGTAACGTATCACAAATGTACCCATGCCGGGCAGTTGTGCGGTGTACATGAGACGACGCAACTCGCACTCATCGTAGGGAGAGGCTATTGTTATATTTGGTATGGGGCGCAGATAAGCAAGGTCGAACGCTCCGTGATGCGTGGGACCATCTTCACCCACAATACCGGCTCTGTCGAGGCACAACACCATATTAACACGCTGCAAGGCTGCATCGTGTATGAGATTATCATATGCTCGCTGCATGAATGACGAGTAGATATTACAGAAGGGCATTGAACCGCCTTTTGCCAAACCTGCCGAGAAGGTAACAGCATGCCCCTCGGCTATACCCACATCAAAGAAACGATGGGGCATCTCGTTCATCAAAAGATTCATGGAGCAACCTGTGGGCATTGCCGGTGTGATTCCCACAACTTTGTCGTTGAGACGCGCCAGCTCCACAAGAGTTTCTCCAAAGACATCTTGGAAACGAGGAGTGGGGCTATCCTTTACAAGACGCTCGCCGGTCTCAATATCAAACAGACCCGGCTGATGCCACACGGTAGGAGTCTTTTCGGCAGGTTCATACCCCTTGCCCTTGACTGTGTTTATATGCAGCATCTTGGGCCCCTTCATATCTTTCACCATCTGCAGCATGCGCACAAGCTCGCGCACATCGTGCCCGTTTATGGGACCGAAATAACGAGCCGCCATCACCTCAAAGATATTGTGGCGACGGAAAAGCATAGCCTTTATACCATTGTTGAAACGGGTTATCACCCCGGCACGGCGTTTGTTAAGCAATCCGAGGCCTGTGAGAGCACGGGCTATTTTGTAGCGCATCTTGTTGTAGAAACGCGAAGAGTGCATGGTAATGAGCAACTGGCTGAGACCACCCACACTCTTGTCTATCGACATATTGTTGTCGTTGAGAATTACCAAGAGATTGTTCTCGCAATTTGAGAGATTGTTCAACCCTTCGAATGCGAGACCACCGCTCATGGAGCCGTCGCCTATGATTGCCACCACATGTTCATTGGGATTATTCTGCAACGCTGCCGACACGGCAAGACCAAGCGCAGCTGATATTGAGTTGGAGGCATGCCCTGCCATAAAAGCATCATATTCACTCTCATCGGGCGAGGGAAAAGGTTTCACACCACCCAATTTGCGGTTGGTGCAAAACACGTCGCGACGCCCTGTGAGTATCTTATGACCATATGCCTGATGCCCCACATCCCACACAAGTTTGTCCGAAGGGGTGTCGAACACATAGTGCAAAGCCACCGTGAGTTCAACAGAACCAAGGCTCGATGCAAAGTGCCCGGGATTTGTGGAGCACGATTCTATGATAAAATCTCTCAATTCCCGGCACACCTCCGGCAGCTTATCTTCGGGCAATGCACGCAGGTCGGCAGGAGAATCAATCTTCCCCAAAAGAGGATATTTTATATCATTTTCTTTTTCCATATTCTTTTGATAGCAGTTTGCCAATGATAAAGATAAAGGTTAAAATGTAAAAAAACAATTTTTACACACTTTTTTACACGAAAGCGCGCCTAAAGGGCGTTCCTTTTCCTTATTCTTATAAATATTTTGTGTGCAAAGATAAGCATTTATCGTTTAACTTCATTAAATTTGCAATAAATTAGAAAGCCATGCAACTGACCACTCCGGTAGCGCCACAGAACAGCAATTTTGAAATTACGCACAAAAGCATCATGCTGCTTTTGGGCTCATGCTTTGCGCAAAACATCGGGCACAGATTGCAGGCCGGCAAATTCGATGTGTGCATAAACCCGTTCGGGATAATTTACAACCCGCTATCAATAGCAACAATACTGGAACGAATTATAAACGGGAAGGAGTTCACAGAAAGTTCTCCCGAGATTTTCGAGCACGGGGAAAAATGGCACAGCATACTGCATCACGGCGATTTTTCGCGCAAGACAAAGGAAGAGTTGCTCGCCGCCATTAACACGGCTTTGGGAGATGCACACCGGCGCATTACCAACACAGACATTCTCATTATAACATTCGGCACGGCTTATGTTTACACCCGTAAAAGCGACGGGCTCACTACAAGCAACTGCCATAAATTACCGGCAAGCTGTTTCGAGCGCAGATTGTTGAGTATCGGAGAAATTACAGAGGCGATGAGCAACGTGCTCACCCCTATAACGACAGCCTGCCCCGATATAAAAATAATATTTACGGTGAGCCCCATAAGACACCTGCGCGACGGGGCACACGACAACCAGATGAGCAAAGCCACGCTGCTGCTTGCAGCAGAACAGTTGCAGAAACTTTACAGGCACAACACCGTGTATTTCCCTGCATACGAAATTATGCTCGACGAGTTGCGCGACTATCGGTTTTATGCCGAGGACATGACCCATCCCTCACCTCTGGCAGTGGAATATATATGGCAGAAGTTTTCCGGCACATACATAAGCGACAGCAGCCACACCCTGTGCAAGGCAATAGAAGAGATTGACCGCGCGCTCGCACACAGACCTTTTGATGCCGGGAGCAACGCATACAAGGAGTTTGTGCGCGCCACACTAAAAAAGATTGACGCCATAGAGGCGCAACACCCTCACCTTCATTTTGAAAAAGAGAGAGAACAATGCAATACACTATTGAACAGATAACAGAGATTCTGAAAGCAGAACACATAGGGACACATGCAGAATACGTTGTCTCGCGCCTGCTCACCGACAGCCGTTCACTCGGATTCCCCGAGGAGACACTCTTTTTTGCCATCAAGACCAAGCATGGCGATGGAAAGCAGTTTATCGAAGAGCTGTACAAGCGCGGTGTGAAAAATTTTGTAGTGGAAAGCAATAAAAACATTACCCTGTACCCCGATGCAAACTTTCTTGTTGTAAACAACAGCATAAACGCGCTGCAACGCCTGGCAACCCACCACCGCAAGCAGTTCAACATTCCCGTTGTGGGAATTACAGGCAGTGATGGAAAAACCATCGTTAAAGAGTGGCTCTATCACCTAACTGCCGCAAACTACATGGTAACCCGCTCGCCACGTAGCTACAACTCGCAGATAGGCGTGCCGTTATCGGTGTGGCAACTCGGCGAGGAGAGCACATTGGGAATATTTGAAGCAGGAATATCACAACCACGGGAGATGGACAACCTGCAACGCATAATAACCCCCACAATAGGTATTATAACAAATATCAGCGTGGCGCATCAGGAGAACTTCAGCACCATGCAGGAGAAGTGCCGCGAAAAACTCGCACTCTTCAAAGGCTGCGATATCGTTATATACAATGCCGACAATCCATTGATTTCCGGCTGCATAAACCAGGTATTGCTGCCCTCGCGCGAAATTGCATGGTCGCAAAAGGACCCGGAAAGGGCTCTGTTTATAAAAGCCATAGAAAAGGAGGAAGAAGGGACAACCATAAGATATCGTTATCTTGCGTTCGACAACAGCTATCGCATACCCTTCCTCGACGACGCCTCCATTGAGGACTCAATAAACTGCCTTGCCGCAGCCCTTTATCTGATGATACCCCCTGAAACCATTGCCCTGCGCATGGCACAGTTAGAGCCTGTTGCTATGCGCCTGGAGGTGAAAGAGGGGAAAAACGGCTGCATGCTCATCAACGACAGCTACAATGCCGACACCGCATCACTCGACATTGCACTCGACTTCATGAAACGCCGCTGCAGCACCCTGCCTCATCTGAAAAAAACACTCATACTATCGGACATTAAACAGACAGGGCTTGCCACACGCGCTCTTTACGCCACTGTTGCACAATATGTTACCCACCACAGAATTGACAAATTCATAGGTATAGGAAAAGATATTTCAAGCGAGAAAGAGCGTTTGAAAAAGATGAACTGCGAATTACACCTGTTTGACACAAGTGATGAATTCCTGCACAGCGAGCAACTGCACAACTTTACAAATGAGATAATCCTTATCAAAGGTGCCCGCGCCTTCCATTTTGAAGATATAACAGAGGCGCTTGAAAAGAAGGTGCACCAAACTATTCTCGAGGTAAACCTGAGCGCCTTGCGCGACAACCTCAACCACTACCGCAACAACCTGTCGCCCGATACAAAGACAATATGCATGGTAAAAGCATCGGCATACGGAGCCGGAGCAATGGAGGTTGCACGCACATTGCAGGATTGCCGTGTAGATTATCTCGCCGTTGCCGTTGCCGACGAGGGAGCCGAACTGCGCAAAGCCGGCATCACCACAGGAATAATTGTGATGAACCCCGAACCCGGCACGGTGCGCACACTTTTTGACAACAAGCTGGAACCCGAGGTTTACAGTTTCGGCATGTTGCGCATGCTGGCACAGGCAGCCTGCCGCGAAGGAATAACAGACTACCCTATACACATAAAGATAGATACCGGAATGCACCGTTTGGGTTTTCTCCCAAGCGAGATACCGGCTCTGATAGAGGAGTTGAAAAAGCAGAATTCGCTCACGCCACGCTCGGTATTCTCTCACTTTGTGGGCAGCGACAGCGACCGCTTCGACTCTTTTTCAAGAGAACAAATAAAGCGGTTCGAGCAAGCGAGCAGCATGCTCCAAGCCGCGTTCAAGCATAAGATTCTGCGCCACATTTGCAACAGCGCAGGAGCTGAACGTTTCACAGATGTACAATACGAGGCTGTACGCCTGGGAATAGGGCTTTATGGAGTTTCACCTATGGGGAACGATGCCACATTGCGCCCCATCTCCACACTCAAAACCATCATATTGCAGATACACGATGTTCCAGCCGACGAAACAGTGGGATACAGCCGCAAAGGAGAGTTGCAACGCCCATCACGCATCGCGGCATTACCCATAGGATACGCCGACGGGCTCAATCGGCACTTGGGCAATCGACACGGATATTGCCTCATAAACGGCAAAGCCGCATCTTATGTGGGCAATATATGCATGGATGTATGCATGGTAGATGTAACCGATATCGACTGCCACGAAGGTGATGTTGTGGAGATTTTCGGCACAAATCTATCGGTAGAAACTGTTGCCGGCTGGTTAGACACCATACCCTACGAGGTGCTTACCGCCGTCTCCACCCGAATCAAAAGAATATATTTCAGTGATTAAGAGCAAGCAATAACAAAGACGAAGCGCATCAAGAAAAGAAGCGCTTCGTCTTTGTTATTATCAAATAATTCCAAGATTCTTAACGAAGATATATAAAATGAGCAAGGGAGTTATAAATCGCAACATAAACACAATCACCGGGATTAGGCGACTCTTTACAGTGCCGTAGTTGCTCATCTCGTCTCCCATAAAATTTCGTTTCATAACCCACGAAACAAATATACAGGTGAACATTGCACCAAGCGGCATAAGGATATTAGCCGTGAGGTTGTCAAACACATCGACAAACGTAAGCCCCTCTATCTTTATTCCAAGAAAATCTATATCAAAGACACATAGCACTGTGAGCACGCTCAACGCAATAGATATTGCCGATGTGATGCGCGCACCCCACTTGCGGGTGAGCTTGAACTCCTCCACAAAATAGGCTGTCAGAACCTCATGAAAGGAGATTGTAGAGGTGAGCGAAGCAAGCGTTACCAATATAAAAAAGACTGCCGACCACAGAGCTGCAAGCGGCATACCCTTAAATATCTCGGGCAGGGTAACAAATATAAGCGAAGGGCCCTCTGCCGGCTGCAGCCCCGCGCTGAACACTGCCGGGAATATCACAAGACCCGCAAGAACAGAGACGAGCAATGTGAGCAGCGACACATTCATTGATGTGGATATAAGATTATTATCCTTTTTGAAGTACGAGGCATAGGTAACCATGCAGCCCATGCCCACCGACAGCGAGAAGAACGCCTGCCCTATCGCCATCATGATGGTCTCGGGTGCAAACGCCTCCTTGAAGTTGGGAGAGAGGAAAAAGCGATAACCCTCAATGGAATTGGGCATGAACGCCACCCTCACTGCCATTACTATAAGTATCACAAAGAGAGCCGGCATCATTATACGCGACGCCTTTTCAATCCCCTTTTCCACACCGCGCGCAACAATAACGTGCGTGAGCAAAATAAACACAACGGCATAGAAGAGAGGACGCCACGAGGCTTGAAACTCGGCAAACTGTTCCGTGAACGAGGCGGGAGAGCTATACAGAATATTTGTCGCCGAACTCACAAGATACTCCAACGACCAACCGGCTATAATATAATAGTAGCCCGAGATGAGCAATGCGCCAAGCACCCCGTTATAACCCAGCCAGCTCCATCTCTTCGACAGCTGGCGATAGGCTCCCACTGCATTCTTTCTGGAATTTCTACCAACGGCAAATTCAGCAATCATGGCAGGGATTCCCACAGCAAAGACGCTTATCAGAAACACCAGCAAGAAAGCCGCACCGCCATGCTTGCCGGCAATATATGGAAAACGCCATATAGCTCCAAGACCGATGGCACTTCCCGCGGCAACCAGTATAACACTCAATTTGCCCCCGAATGAGGCTCTTTTATCTTCACTCATAGTTCTTTTTCATTAAATTAGAGCGCGAAAATAATAAAAAAGAACGGTATAACAAAATTGTAGCGGGAAGCCCCGCTACAATTTTGTTATACCAGATGTGCTATCAAATCTTCACGATCGCCATACAGCAAATCAATTATCGGCACCTCTATCATTGTGTAGCAACCCGGCTGCAAGCGCATGGTAGCACGCGCGCAACACACAAGCACCTGGGCTGTGAGTGCAGGGTTGTTTATCTTCATATTAAACTCGAACAGCTGGTTCTGAGTGGTGCCGGAAACGCCTTTGCGTGTGAGATTCACGCCATGCCCCATATCAAGCAGTTCATCTACACAGGGAACCTGCATCACATGCGTCTCGTCGTTCACAAAATAAGGGTCTGCCTTTATAGACGCTGCCACCTGTGCAAACTCATAGCCATCTTCAATCTCAACATACACCATGCGGCGATGAATACCGGTACCCACTGGAATTGTCATTGAAAGGGCAGCCTTCACGCCCTCCACAGCCTTGACAGCCACAG
Organism: uncultured Bacteroidaceae bacterium; assembly: GCA_964423665.1. Taxonomy (GTDB): domain Bacteria; phylum Bacteroidota; class Bacteroidia; order Bacteroidales; family Bacteroidaceae; genus HGM04593. Next base: position 27,506 of record CAYRFX010000002.1, read on the forward strand.
TGTGCCCCATGCTCATTCCGGGCCCGAAGTTTGTATATGTGATACCCTTGGGAGCTATCGCCTGCAAAAGCGCGCGTATAACAGAGTCGCTGCCCGGATCCCAGCCTGCCGAGATTATAGACACGGCATTACCCGCGCAGGCACTTTCTGTGAGTGAGCGGCGCAAATCTACAATCTTGGAGTGAATATCGAAACTATCCACGGTGTTTATACCGAGCGCGAGAATATCCTTTGCATATCTTTCGACACTGCGGGTGGGAGTTGAGAGAATTGCAACATCAACATCACCAAGCTCGCGTATATCCTTCACCACATTGTACCCTGCAAGTTCTGCGGGCAGGTTCTCTGCCCCTGAACGACGCACCACGCCTGCCACCTCAAAATCGGGGGCTGCACAAAGTGCCTGCAAGGTGTATTTTCCAATATTGCCATATCCCACTATGGCTGCTCTAATCTTTCTCATTTTTTATTCTGTTTTGTTGTTGCGAAGATATAAAAAACTCATTTTTTATATTCTATCTAAGGGCTCTTTTTTTATCTCGAGAGGTAAAAAAATCACTAATAAAAGAAAAAAGCCGTTGAACGCAATGTTCAACGGCTTCTGTATTATGCCTGTGGGCGACGGGGCTCGCGACGGGGACGACGCTCACGCTCCTCATAACCCTCGGGTTTCTCTATCAACGCCTTGCGAGAGAGCTTGAATTTGCCGGTCTTGGGGTCAATCTCCACAAGTTTCACTTGCAGTTTATCGCCCTCCTTTATACCGGCCTCTTCCATTGTCTCGAAGCGTTTCCAATCAATCTCTGAGATGTGCAACAGACCATCTTTGCCGGGCATAAACTCAACGAATGCACCATAAGGCATCACGCTGCGCACGGTACCCTCGTAAACCTCACCGGCCTCGGGGATTGCAACGATTGCTTTGATTTTTGCAATAGCCTCGTTGATTGCATTGCCGTTGTTTGCAGCAATCTCAATGATACCCTCGCCATCAACCTCCTCAATAGAGATTGTAGCACCGGTCTCCTCCTGCATACCCTGGATAATCTTTCCGCCGGGGCCGATAACAGCACCGATGAACTCTTTGGGAATGCGCATGGTCTCAATGCGGGGAGCATGGGGCTTGAGCTCTGCACGAGGCTCAGCGATGCACTCAGTAATCTTACCAAGGATGTGCATACGACCCTCGCGTGCCTGATTCAAAGCCTTCTCAAGAATCTCGTATGAAAGACCATCAACCTTAATATCCATCTGAGTAGCAGTGATACCATCAACGGTTCCTGTTACTTTGAAGTCCATATCTCCCAAGTGGTCCTCGTCGCCAAGGATATCGCTGAGCACAGCATATTTCTCCTCACCGGCATTCTTTATAAGACCCATTGCAATACCCGAAACAGGTTTCTTAATCTTAACACCGGCGTCCATGAGTGCAAGAGTACCTGCACAAACGGTTGCCATTGAAGAAGAGCCGTTAGACTCTAAGATATCCGATACCACGCGCACGCAATAGGGATAATCGGCAGGAATCATATTCTTGAGGGCACGGCAAGCAAGGTTACCATGACCTATCTCGCGACGACCTACACCGCGCTGTGCGCGAGCCTCACCTGTTGAGAAGGGAGGGAAGTTGTAGTGAAGGAGGAAACGCTCGGTACCCTGATTCATAACCTCGTCTATAATCTTCTCGTCACGCTTTGTGCCAAGAGTTACGGTTGTGAGCGACTGAGTCTCGCCACGGGTAAATACCGCCGAGCCGTGAGGACCGGGAAGATAACCCGCCTCGCACCAGATGGGACGAATCTCTGTTGTCTTGCGACCATCGAGACGCTTGCCCTCGTCAAGGATACAACGGCGCATAGCCTCTTTCTCCACATCGTGGTAGTAACGATCGATGAGCGCACCTTTCTCCTCGAGTTCCTCCTCGGTGAACTGTGCCTTGAACTCCTCTTTTATTGCATCGAAAGCTGCTGCACGACCATGCTTGTCGTTATTGCCGCTTGCTGCAACTGCATAAGCCTTTGCATAGCAAGCCTCGTGAACCTGTGAGCGGAGCTCCTCGTCGTTCACCTCGTGGCAATACTCACGTTTAACGGTCTTGCCAACCTCTTCCATAAGTTCCAACTGAGCCTTGCAATGAACCTTGATAGCCTCGTGAGCCACCTTCATTGCTTCCAAGAGGTCTGCCTCTGAAACCTCCTTCATCTCACCCTCAACCATCATGATGTTGTCATAGGTTGCAGCTACCATAATATCCATGTCGGCATTCTCGAGCTGAGCGAATGTGGGGTTCACCACAAACTCACCGCCGATGCGTGCAACACGCACCTCAGAGATGGGGCCACCGAAAGGAATATCGGACACAGCAAGAGCCGCAGATGCAGCAAGACCTGCAAGAGCGTCGGGCATATCAACACCGTCTGCTGAGAAAAGAACGATATTCACATAAACCTCGGCATGATAGTTGTCGGGGAAAAGGGGACGCAAAGCGCGATCTACAAGGCGGCAGGTCAGTATCTCATAATCCGAAGCCTTGCCCTCACGACGGGTGAAACCGCCGGGGAAACGACCAAATGAAGCATATTTCTCTTTATACTCTACCTGCAAAGGCATAAAATCGGTGCCGGGAACAGCGTCTTTCGCTGCACACACGGTCGCCAACAACATTGTGTTGCCCAAGCGCAGCATCACAGAGCCATCGGCCTGCTTAGCAAGCTTACCGGTCTCAATGGTGATAACGCGACCATCGGGCAAAGCCACATTCTTTGTTACAACATTCATCTTTTTTATCTGTTTATTATTTTTTATTTCTAAATTCTCGCAAAGATAAATAAATTTCCACATTTTAACTATCTTTGCCCACACATTTTTATAAAAATATGAATATTTCACGCATAAACGGAATAAGAATGGTGCTTTTTGCAGGAATAGCCGCAATGCTTGGTGCCTGCCGGCAGGCACCGCAATTCACCATTGAAGGAGAGATTAAAGGGAGCGAAGGCAAGATGCTCTATTTGTCCAACATAGGCATCGACAAGAGCGTAAAGAAAGATTCTGTAAAGATGGGCAGAGACGGCAAATTCCGTTTCCACCACCCACGCCCCGAGTGCTACGATTTTTATGCCCTGCAACTGCAAGGCAGCGGCAGGCGCATAACTGTTGCCATAGACAGCACCGAAACTGTAAAAATCACAACCACCGCCACCAACTTTGCCGACAGCTGCAAGATTGAAGGCTCGCCCGAGAGCCTGCGCATACAGGAGCTGGCAACACTTGAACAGTCCCTGCAACAACAGGTGAACGCCCTTATAAAGAACAGCACACCCGCATACGGCGAAACAAAAGAAAGGATATACACCCTCATAGGCGAGTTCAAGAGAAACATCTTCAAGCAATACATTGCATCTGCCCCGCACAAAGCAAGCGCATACTACGCACTGTTCTTAAGGCTCAACGGCGAGCCGCTGTTCATACCCACAGCCAACCGCTTCGACAGCCACTGCTTTGCAGCCGTTGCCACCAGCCTCCACGGGAACGCACCTCACGCAACGCGCGCAATACATCTTTATAATATTGCATCAAAGGGCATGGCAGCCACACGCCCCGTTGCACCCCGCGACACAATAGACATTAACAGCAAGGAGATTGAAAGAATAGGGCTGTACGACATAAAACTGCCCAATATCTACGGAGACTCCATAAGCCTGCGTTCCCTCAAAGGCAAAGTGGTGCTGCTCGACTTTACCATTTACAGCAACGCCGATATAAGCAGCCGCAACATCAGATTACGCGAGATATACAGCAAATACCACGACAGAGGGTTCGAGGTCTATCAGGTATCTTTTGACAGGAACGAGAGTTTTTGGAACAACTCTGCCGACAAGCTACCGTGGATATGCGTGCACGACGGGGAGGGAGAGACATCGCAAAACATCTTGCTCTACAACCTGCAATCGTTGCCCACATACTATTTGATAAACCGCGACAACGAACTTGTTGCTCGCGACAACCAAATAGAAGACCTGGAAGCAAGCATAGAAGAATTGTTGAAAAATTAAAAAAAGGTGCAAAAGCCCTCTGAAAAAAGATGTTAAGTAAAAAATATAAAAGTAAAATTTTTCACTTTTAATTTGCTTTTCAATTTTTAAGAGCTATCTTTGCAAGCACAACAAAGAGATTTTGGGTTCCGGCATTCGTGCCGGAATCCTTTGTTTTACTATTTTTCAAAAACCATATAAAAATATAAGAGATGGGTTATATGTCCGAAGAGGGCTACAAGAAACTGTTAGCCGATTTAAAAGAGTTAGAGGCGAAACGCCCCGAGATTGTTCGTCAAATTGCAGAAGCACGCGACAAAGGCGACCTTTCGGAGAACGCAGAGTATGATGCAGCAAAAGAGGCACAGGGACTGTTGGAGATGAAGATCAACGAACTCAAAATGATTATTGCCGACGCAAAAATCATCGACACCTCCAAGCTGAACACCGACAGTGTACAGGTGCTCACCAAAGTGAGTCTTAAGAACACCAAGACCGGTGCCACAATGCAATACACCATCGTTCCCGAGAGCGAGGCAAACCTGCGCGAGGCAAAGATATCAATCAACACCCCCATTGCCAAGGGCTTGCTTGGCAAGAAAGTGGGCGATGTTGCCGAAATCACCGTACCCCAAGGAAAACTCTCCTTGGAGATTACAAACATTGAGTTCTAAGAACAGGAAGCCATGGCAACAATATTCAGCAAAATAGTTGCAGGAGAAATTCCCAGCTACAAGGTGGCAGAGGACGAGCAGTTCTACGCCTTCCTCGATATAAACCCGCTGGCAAAGGGACACACCCTTGTAATTCCCAAGCGAGAGGTTGATTATTTCTTCGACCTCACAAACGAGGAGATAGGCGCAATGCAGATATTCGCCAAGAAGGTGGCAGAAGGCATCAAGCGCGCATACCCCTGCATTAAAGTGGGGCAAGCAGTATTAGGGCTTGAGGTGCCACACGCACACATTCACTTAGTACCGATGCAGAGCGAAAAAGACATGCTCTTCACAAACCCCAAACTAAAGCTCACCCCCGAAGAGTTTGCCGAGGTTGCCCAGGAGATACAAAACGAGATTGCCCGCTAACGGCAATCTCGTTTTGTATAATAATCAAGCCTATAAATACACAGGAATAATGGTTTACCTGCAAGGGTGCGTACCTTTATGCAATTGCGCCACAATGCTGCGCAAAGAAATACAAAGAACCCCAACTTTCACAGACAAGGGAAGCCACTGGAGACTGCACCAATAAAAAACCCACTTCGAGCACGCTCGAAGTGGGTTACCTTTATTTTACAACACCTACGTTTACTTAATCACAACCTTCTTACCGTTTACGATGTAAATACCCTTCTCTGTAATTACATCTATCTTGCGACCTTGGAGGTCATAAATCTTGGCAGTTCCCTGCTCGCTCATAATCTCCTCTATGCCGGTGGTGTTGCTTATGGTGCCGGCGTAGTTGGCGGGAGTGAGAGAGGTGATGCCGTCGGGGAGAGCAAGAACTATGTTGCTGAGGCTGAACTCGGCACTTGCTGCGGTGAAGGCGTCGGTGGCTCTCACGGTGATTACAAGCACGTCGCCGCTATAATTCTTGAACAGTGCATTGGTCTGTGAGGTACACATTATCTTGGTGGTGTTCTCGCTTATCTTGTTCGATGCGACAGAGTGTTTCTTATAGTTGGTGCGGCTGCCAAAGTCTATCATGTCGCACTCGTTCTCCTCGTCATAAACTATCTCTATGCCGGTGGGGAGGGTGAGCTCGAACTCTATCTGGCAGATATCGGTATCGGGGTTCTCCATGAGTACCTCTATCTCTTTCTCCTCACCTGCACCTATAGAGAAGGGTTCGATGGTGAGAGAGGATTGTGCTGCGCTACGGGTTTGTGCTGCGGCTTTCTTGGGGGCTGCGGCACTTGAGCTACTGTTCAGGATTATATTTACAAGAGCTGCAATATCAGATACATTTATGCGAGTATCGCCATTTACATCGGCAGCCTTCACGTTAAATCCTTCAGTATCGTAACCCAAGATAATACATACCAAACCGGCAATATCAGATACATTAATACGAGAATCACTATTTACATCACCACTAATATGTGATTCAACAGTAATACACGAAGCACTCCAAGGCACATCATGCTGAACTTTGCCTTCACTATCCGACATAACGATATCTTTTACATCAATCACATAATCACCATCTGCCATATCCTCTGCGACATTAACAATCATAGACAGCACAGCACCTTCATTACCACTGAACACAGCCTTGTTGAGCGAATAGCACACCACGCGTATTGAGCCATCAGCTTGAAGAGTGCTTTCAAGAGTATGCTTCTTGCGAGTTGTACGCTCTGTCAATAAATCAATCAGTTCATATCCCTCATCATCTACCGCGAATGTTACGCCATGGGGCAAGATAACATCAAATTGGAAGCCGGCAATCTCATCAACATTATTCATATTAACAAGAATAGTAGCCTGCTCACCTGCATGAGCTGTAACATTCTCAAACTTGATATTATTTGAATAGTTTACATTTATTCTGAGCCCAAAAGTCTCAATCGCTGAATTTATTTGTGCAGTGAGCAGTTCCACATCTGTGTTCAACATATCATCGGACACTTTAGCAGCAACCTCATCTATCACAGCCTGCAAAGCCGCTTTGCTACCCTTTACATATTCGCCCACATTGTCTCCTTCCACGCTATTATCATATAATACCTGAGCATTGGCAAGCAGAACTTTAAGAGCTGTAATAGCCTCGCCATTGTTCCCTTTGAATGCACTGAAGTACTGTTCCCACGAAGAATAATCGCTATCGGCAGGAATTGTCAGAATTGCATTTTCCGATATACCACTAAACACATCGCTTCCCAAAGAGGGCGCAACCGTTGCAGCAGTAATAACAGAAGCAAGGCTTGAACAACCCTTGAAAGCCTCGTTTCCTATTGTTGTCAAAGTAGATGGCAGGCTGGCACATTGAAGATTTACATAATTATTGAATATATAAGCCGGGAGGATAGTTATCCCTTCCTCAACAACAATATTCTTTATACTGCTTGAGAAACTGCTCCATGATGTTGAAGAGACAGCACCATTGCCGCTTATAATCAATGTACCATTATACAGGTTCCATGAGGCATCATCGCCACACTCGCCACTATTGGAAGCCGAAGCAAGCGAGCAGGTTTCACCGGTATTTGAAAATCCCACAGATGTGGGTAATACTTGTGAAGAAAGGTTGCTGACTCTAACAACCCATTTTACTTTGAATGCCGAAACCGCAAACTGAAATTTCACATCAACATACACATAATCATAAGGAACGGTACCATAACCAGCCGACTGGGTTGAATAATAATATGTGCTATAATCGCCATCATTCAACCCGCTTAAAGAACCAGCGTTTGTTGCTAAAGAGTTTGTTGTAACATCACTAATGAGATATTCCATCTTATAACCACTCTCATCGTAAAACTCCAATTCGGCAAACGAAACCGTAGGGTAGCCATTATAAACCACTGACTTGTTCGACTCAAAAACAGTTATACGGATACCGCTTTGCTCTGTATCGAACTTATACAATGGAGATTCCCAAACAGCATTGTCATCTACCATGGAATTAGAAGGAAGACCATCTGTCTCGGAAACATAAAAAGGATATTTCACCATTGAGACCTGGGACTCAACCTCTTTAGACATATTAAAGTATGGAATCCATTTTGAGTAATCACTGCCAACGGGATAAATCAATGAGGTGGCAGAAGAGAGACCGGCAAAAGACAATTCATTTATGGCAGGAGCCTCCGGCGCCAATGTAGTAACTGTTTCCAACGAGGTGCAGCCATAGAACACAGAAGAGGACAATGAAACCAACTTAGAAGGGAGAGTTATAGAGCTTAACCCGCTACAACCTGCAAAAGCCTTTGAAGCAATATAAGCGACATTCTCGGGGATAGTTACACTTGTAACAGAAGTTGAACCGCTGAAAGCCTCCTCGCCAATACCGGTTACAGTGTATGTAGTGCCATTATATACAACAGAAGCAGGAATCTCCACATCACCACAATACTCAACAACAGATTTAACAACCTCACATGTGGAATTTGCAGCAGATGATATGCTATAATACAATCCGTTTGCCTCAAAATAACCAAGCTCATCAACATTAGTAAAGTTCTTCCAATAATCGGCACTCTTATAAAGAGCCGCAGAATTGCATGGCACATGCAGTATTGCACCGCTATAAAGACTTGTATAGAAAGAACTTACTAGGAGACTCGCAGGCTGGGAAGCAAAGACGTATAAATCCTTGATGTTTCTTGTTGCCCCCGAGAATGCATAACCGCCTATACTTTCCAAAGAAGAGGGCAGAACAACCTTGGTTAAATTCTCGCAATTATAGAATGCATACTCGCCTATGGAGGTTACTGTTTCGGGCAGTGTTACCGAGGCAAGAGATGTGCAACCATTGAAGGCGTTATCTCCCACCGATGTTACGGTATATTTTTTACCACCCCATGTTATACTTGACGGAACAACAATATCACCCACATATTCTTGCGTAAACTCATCATAGGTGGTGCCATCAAAAGTAACCTCGCAGGTGGCAGCCACCTCCGATGTAACCCTGTAACTGATACCATCTACCACAAAATAGTCGAGTTCCACAATGCTGGGGAAATTATCCCAGAATTCTGCTATATGATAAACATCACGAGTGCCATAAGGGACATGAAGGACAACATCACTATTGCTATACATATAATAAGACCCATAATCAACAACGGAAGGAGGTGTAGGTGCCATACAATACAACTTGGTTATTCCAGCATTATAAAGAAATGCATAAGCTTGGATATCTGTTATATTTGAGCCTAAATAGACCGTATTCAATACATTACTACCAGAATGCCATGAAGTAGAATAGCAAACTGCATTTTCAGGAACAGTTTGCACCCCATGACCTATATAAAGTGATTTAAGGTCGTTTACGTAAGCAACAGCACACGACCCAATCTTGGTAACATTGCTTGGAATTTCCAATTTTGACAATCCATTTATACTGGACAATGCATTAGAGCCCAAACTTTCAACACTTGCAGGGATAACTATATCTGCAAGTGAAGTATAACGAAACGCACTATGTCCAATGCTAAAGATTGTATTTGGCAGTTTTACATTTGTCAGGTAATCGCAGGCATAAAAGGCCATCTCTCCGATAGCCGTTACCGTATAAGTGTATCCATGATACTCCACGGTTTCCGGTATAACAACCTCTCCGGAATATTCATCGTCATAACTACCAGACGCGCTACCTTTGAATGTAACCTCAACAGTTTTTGCACTCTCATCGGTGATGTTGTAAAAAATACCATCTACCTCAAAATCGTGGGCACTTGCCACCGTGCTACACAGCAATGCTATTGCCGGCAACAACAATTTAAGATAAAACTTTTTCATATTAATGTAATTGGCTCCCCCAATTCCCCGATAGGAGTGTTTATAAAAAGAAAAGCGTGGGAACTGCACCTGTTGCTCGTTCCACGCATAGAGGCTCTGGCATCGCCCTTCAGTCAAGAACGAGCAACGCAGAGCCCACGCCGATATATTAGCATTTGAGGAATGACATTTGCACACCACTCCCTCATGCGTAATACACGCCCATAGGCATCTACCGTTGCCTTGTCTTTGACTGAATATGAAACTGCCAGATTTCTATGCGTCAAGAACAAAGCGTCAAGTAAACGCTTCTAAAAAATTATTTCCCACCCTGCCGCCTCGCAAAAGGCATCGGCGTGGGGGAGAGCCGTTTACAAAATGTATAAATGGACTCAACCAACGGCAAAGATATAATTTCTTTTATTCATTACAAAATTTTATTATTTTAACAAGCTGTTTAATTCCTTGATAGAGCTGCAATAACCCTCGCAGGCAACAATATTCGCAGGTAAAATATTATTTCAACATCTTTTTTTGTTATCTTCGCACAAAGTATAAAAAGACACAAGCATGAGAATACTAATAAGCAACCCCATAATAGTGAATGAGGGGGAGAGTTTCAGAGGTTCCATCGTGATAAACAATGGCAGAATAGCCGAAATACTCAAAGGAGACAAGTTGCCGACGAGAGAGATTGACTGCATTGTAGAGGCGGGTGATATGTTCCTTATTCCCGGCGTTATTGATGACCATGTGCATTTTCGCGAGCCCGGGCTCACTGCAAAAGCCGATATTCGCAGCGAGAGCCGTGCCGCTGCTGCCGGCGGTGTAACATCTTTCATGGAGATGCCCAACACAGTGCCGCAAACCACCACGCTGGCTGCATTGAAGGAGAAATTTTCCATTGCCGCAAAAGAGAGCCTCATAAACTACTCTTTCTATTTTGGTGCCACAAACAACAATTACAAGTACTTCAACAAGCTGAACCCGCGCCGTGTGTGCGGAATAAAGCTTTTCATGGGGTCGAGCACCGGCAATATGCTGGTAGATGAGGCAGACAAGCTCGAAAAGATCTTCTTCACAGCAAACCTGCCTGTGGCTGTGCATTGCGAAGATGGTGCCACCATTGCTGCAAACACCAAAAGAGTGGTTGCACGCGAAGGTAACAACCCCGATGTCTCCTTCCACCCTGTGATACGAGACAGCAAGGCATGCTACCGCAGCACGCAGACCGCGGTGGAGCTTGCCAAAAAGCATGGCACCAAGCTGCATATCATGCATATAAGCACAAAAAGGGAGCTTTCGTTGCTAAGGCATGCAGGCGATAATATCACTGCCGAGGTTACACCTGCACACCTCACATTCTGCAGCGACGACTACAGCCGCTTAGGTACAAAGATAAAGTGTAACCCTGCAATAAAAAGCAGTGCCGACCGCGATGCTCTGCGCAAGGCTACCGCAAAGGGGCTGATTGATGTGGTGGGGACAGACCATGCGCCACACCTCCCCAAGGACAAAGAGGGCGGAGCACTCACAGCTGCGTCGGGCATGCCAAGCATACAGTTCTCCCTGCTTGCCATGCTGAAGTTAGTTGATGACGGCGTGCTCACAATGGAGACATTGGTGGAGAAGATGTGCCACGCACCCGCAAGAATTTTCGGAGTGAGCAAGAGAGGCTTCATAAAAAGAGGATTTGCGGCAGATTTTGTACTATTGCGCCCCAACGCCCCGCACACAATCGAGAAAAAAGGTATTATAAGCAAATGCGGGTGGAGCCCCTTTGAAGGCGACACCTTCAACTGGGCTGTTGCACAAACATGGGTAAACGGCGAGTGTGCATACAAAGAGGGTGTAATTAATGAAGATGTGAGAGGAAAAGCTCTTATATTCAGCCGATGAAAAAACATATTTTCTGTTACACCGTTCCGCAGCTGCTGCCATACATTGATTGGAGCTATTTTTTCCATGCGTGGGGTATTGAGACACGCGCATGGGAGAGCGAGCATGCACAAGAGGTGAAGCGCGACGCTCTTGCCCTGCTACACAGCATGGGAGGGAGTATTATTGCAAAAGCCGTATTTGCTCTGTGCAACGCAAGAGGCTGTAACGAAAATATTATCATAGAAGAGAATACCACGCTGCCATTATTGCGGCAGCAACATGCGCGCCGGGGGGAGCCCAACCTCTGTTTGAGCGATTTTGTTTCACCGCATGGCGACAGAATAGGGCTGTTCGCAACCACAACAAGCATAGAGCAGCACAATAAGAGCAACGACACTTATAAAAAGCTGTTACTGCAAACCATTACAAGCCGACTGGCAGAGGCGGCAGCAACCCTCATGCACAAAGATGTGCGCACAAACGCCGGCTTATGGGGATATTCACCGGGCGAAAATCTCACCCCCGAGGAGCTTAATGCAGAAAAGTTTCAAGGAATACGCCCCGCTGTGGGCTACCCTTCACTGCCCGACCAGTCTGTGATATTTATTATAGACAAACTGCTGCAACTGCACTCTATTGGCATAGAACTCACACAGAATGGAGCAATGAAGCCACACGCTTCGGTTTGCGGAATAATGATTGGTCACCCGGCAGCACGATATTTTGCAGTGGGCAAGATAAGCGACGAACAGCTGCACGACTACGCGCTGCGCCGTGGAATTGCAGCCGAAGATTTACACAAATTCCTGTATAAAAATGTAACGCAATAGCCATTAAGAGAGGATATACAACAAACTTTCGCAAAAGATTTATAAAAAATCGGAAAAGAAAAGCTATCTTAGCGCAAGATTACCATATTAAACAATTCAAACAATGAAACTCAGAAAGATTCTACACCCGTTTTATGTATTGTACCAATTGGTTTTTGCATGGTGGGCAGCCTTGATAACAATAGCCCTAACCTGCATAGGTATCAGCCTGTTTGGCAGATATTTGAAGATAAAGAACGGTGATTACTACCCCGCACTTATACTCTTCCGCGTAGTATGCTGGATATGTCTTATCCCCGTAAAGGTGATTGACCGCGACAAATATGTGGAGAAAGACAAGAATTATGTATTTGTGGCAAACCACCAAGGATTGTTCGATGTGTTGGTGATGTATGGTTATGTACGCAAGAACTTCAAATGGATGATGAAGGCCTCTTTGCGCAAGGTGCCTCTATTGGGTAAGGCTTGTGCCGACACCGACCACATCTATGTTGACCGCACCACACCGCAGAAAGATATTCTGCGCAAGGCTCTCAACATTTTGAAAAGCGGCAAATCAATGTCTATCTTCCCCGAGGGCACACGTTGCCGCGACGGAAAGTTAGGCACATTCAAGAAGGGTGCGTTTGTTGTGGCAAATATGGCACAGAAGCCTGTTGTTCCTGTGGCTATCCAGGGTTCATACGAACTTATGCCCCCGGGCAAGATTTTCTTGCACTGGTCATCAATTAAACTCACATTCCATGCACCGATAGAGTGCAAAGGGCGCGACGCCGAGAATGTGGAATACCTGATGAACACCTCTCGCGAGGTTATTGCCAAGACTCTTGGAGAGGCGTAAAGAAGGAGTGCTCTCCCGAGAATACCACAAAAAAAGAAAACGATGTGCGCATCGTTTTCTTTTTTTATGTGGGGTGTTAATCGAGCAACCGCTGCTGTTTCAACCGCGCCGCGTTCTCGCGGGCAACATCATAGAAAGCCTTTACAAAGGAGTCGTTGCGAAAAGCATCGGGAGCATCATTGAACAGCGTTTCAAGTTCTGTATTAAGAATGGGGGCAGGCACCGCACTATACATCATTGCGAATATGCACGGACCAAGCACATTATTCATATTACGCCTCACATAACTGTTCATAAGTTTCTCAACAGCCTCGCCCACAATCTCAATGGAGTCGTTCACACAATCGGCGGCGGCCTCGACAGAACAGCCGTTCAGTATTAAAGAGGTTTCCCTGCGTTCAAGTTCCGTCATACGCGCTTCGAGCTGTGCCTGTTCGCGCACAAGGGTATTGAGTTCCTCGTTAAGCGGAGTGCCGCCAATGGTTATCATATTATCGGTAATCTCAAATTCAATGGTACCCCTTTCTGCAACAAAGGGAAATACAGGGACATTGCCTATGCAGAACGAAGCTATAAAAGCGGTATCGACCGGGCCACACATCTCAAATGCACCGTGCGACACACGGCATGAGTCTATTGTGCGATATACGCCACCCTCCATCTTCTTTATATAGACATATTCATCATTTATAATATCGGACAATATTGTACCTTTTACACAAAAATCGTTGTTGCATGAGACTATAAACAATGAGAGGAAAAGCAGTGCAAAAGTGTTTTTCATATTCCAAATTTATTATTCTTTTTTATTTGCATGGGCGAAGATAACAACATTTCCAATATCACAAAGTTTTGTTAATCAATTTTATGATTTCATCGCCATCTATAACATTTTACAACAAAAATAGAGCTGCAAAAGGCAAGTTTCACATAAAAGAGAAAGGGCGATGAAGTTTTTTTCACTATCTTCGCGCCCAAGAAAAATTTTTATAAAGTTATATAATTATGAGAAAAACATTTTTAACACTGCTTGTTGCAGCAATCGCCCTTCCGGCACAGCTTATTGCCGATGAGGGTATGTGGCTACTACAACTCATGCGCAGCCAGAATTTGGAAAAACCTATGCGCGAACTTGGTCTTGAACTTACAGCCGACGACATCTACGCCCCGGGCGCACCCTCATTGAAGGACGCCATCGGTATCTTTGGCGGCGGTTGCACCGGAGAAATTGTTTCGCCCAACGGACTTATTCTCACCAACCACCACTGTGGTTACAGCTATATTCAGCAATTAAGCGCTGTGGAGCACAACTACCTGCGCGATGGTTTCTGGAGCCAGAGCTATGCCGAGGAGCTCCCTTGCAAGGATATAAACTTTACTTTTGTTGCAGATATAAAAGATGTAACCGACGAGATTAACAGCCGCATAGCAGCCGGCACACTTACCGAGCAGGATTCCTTTAACGAAGCCGCTCTCTCGTTAATTGCAGCCGAGCTGTTTGAGAAAGACAGCATTGAGGGCAAGCAATATCTTTCTCCCCAGCTGCTCCCCTATTTTGAGGGTAACAAATTCTACCTTGTATATTACAAGAAATATACCGACGTGCGCTTGGTGGGAACACCTCCCAACTCTATTGGCAAGTTCGGTGGCGAGACCGACAACTGGATGTGGCCCCGCCACACAGGAGATTTCTCGGTGTTCCGTGTGTATGGCGACTCACTGGGCAACCCCGCAGCATACAGCGAGAAGAACATTCCGCTAAGCACTCCCAAATACTTGAACATCTCTCTTGCGGGAGTGGATTATGACGATTTTGCCATGATTATGGGCTTCCCGGGAAGCACCTCGCGTTACCTCACAAGCGAAGAGGTTAAGCACCGCATGTACTCAGAGAACGAGCCCAGAATTGCAATGCGCGATGCAGCCCTCAAAATTATTCGCGAGGAGATGGAGAAGGATGAGGCTGTGAACATTCAGTATGCCAGCAAGATGGCGCGCATAAGCAACTACTGGAAGAACTCCATTGGCATGAACAAGGCTATTGTGGACAACAAGGTGGTGGAGACAAAATTGGAGAAAGAGGCTGCCTTCAAGGAGTTTGCACAGAGCACCGGGAACAAGGAGTATGAGACTGTTGTGGAGAAGATAAACGCTGCTATAAACACACAAAGCCGCACTGAATATCTCGCGACTTTGGTTGTGGAGCTCATAAGCAACATCGAATTTATAAGACGCAACCTTGCATACGGCAATGACAGCACCGCCGATGCCAAGTTCCTGGAGAAGCCCGAGGCTGTAAAAAGCTACTACAGCTGGGTACACGACCGCGACTACAACCACCGCATAGACTGCCGTGTGGCAAAATCACTCATTCCCCTTTATATGTCTCTCACAAAAGAGGAGGAACGCCCCGCACTGCTCAACGAGATGAACAAAAAATATAAAGGCAACATGGAGAAATACATCGATGATGTATATGAGACCTCAATAATGGCAAATGAGAAGAACATGGAGAAGTTCCTCAAAAAGCCCGCTGCAAAGAAGCTCGAGAAAGATATGGCTGTGCAGTTGCGCAACGCCATCTATGGCAAATACCGCGAGATCGCAAACAGCCAAAAAGAGTTCTACAACACAATAAACGTGCTGCACAAGACCTATCTGAAAGGACTTATGGAGATGGCAAACGGTGCGCCCATGGCTCCCGATGCTAACTTCACCATGCGCCTCACATACGGTAGTGTAAAGGCATACCAGCCCAAGGACGGTGTTACATATAACCACTACACTACCCTAAATGGTGTTATGGAGAAGGAGGACAGCACTAACAGCGAATTTATTGTTCCTGCACGTTTGAAGGAGCTTTACCTTGCAAAAGATTTTGGCGACTATGCTCTCCCCAACGGCGACCTGCCTGTTGCATTCCTCACCACCAACGACATTACAGGCGGTAACAGCGGCAGCCCCGTTATGAACTCACGCGGCGAGCTTATAGGACTTGCTTTTGACGGTAACTGGGAGTCGTTGAGCAGCGATATTAATTTTGACAAGAAACTGCAACGTTGTATTAACGTGGATATCCGCTATGTTCTTTTCGTTATAGAGAAATATGGTAACTGCAAGAGATTGATTGACGAGATGAATATCGTCAGATAAAAGCGATAAAATATAAAGAACAAACAAACTCCTCGGTTGTGCATGCACAACCGAGGAGTTTGTTTATATAGAGTACCGATAGAGTTAGCGAACAACCACCTTTGTTCCAAACACTACATATATACCTGCCGGCACATTCACGCGGGTTGTACCCTCTGTCACATTGAGAGTGCGCACCAGGCGACCATCTACGCCATACACATGCACAGGCTGCGATGCGAGTGCCGCAATGGTTATGCAGCCTTCGCCACCTGTTGCCGATGCTGTGGGAGCTGTTACATCATATATATTGGTGGAAACACCGAAGGTTGCTGCAACATCATTAAGGCGCAGTTCATCGGTAGCCTCATCAATGATGAGCGCGTTGGATATTGAAACAACACGAGACTCTTCGGGAACAACTGCATAGCTGTTGAGTGTGAGATTAACCACTGCATCGTCGCCACCATCGGCAAACTTTGAATCGTTGTCGGAGTATATGATAAGACGATATGTGGTCATATCACGTTGTGCAAGGCTCACTTTATGGTCGGTGAGAGAGCCGCCTGCAACTACATCGTAAATCATCACGCCATCGGGCACGGTAATATCAAACTGCATAGCCTTGTAGCTTTCATCATCGTAGCAGGTGAGATGCAAGGGCAGGATATAATCCTCGTTTATCATAAGTTCAAAGTTATTGATATGCATCTCGCCTATCGCCTGTGTTGTATTGTAATAGTCGATAGCCGAAAGTGGGTCGGCATCGGCAGCAGCAGTCTCTATTGCAAGAACATCGCTGTCTGTAATAAGACCGTCGCCATCGACATCGGCTTTGCTATATGTGAACGAGGAGTGCGTGTTGCCACTCTTGTAGGCTGTTGTCATTGCTACATCGTGAACCGTTACATAGTTGCTGCGATTAACGTCGGCAACAAGAGGATAGAGGAACTCATCGAGATTGTATTCGGTGAGGTTGCTATAGAGGTATTCTGCACGGTTGCTCAACCACTGTTTCGTTCTCTCGTTTATGATTGAATAGCCTGTACCATCGGACCACAATGTGGCATTGTTCTGGAATGAGGGGTTGGCAAATGTGTAGTAACAATCCAAATAATCGTTCAACTCTTCAATGGAGTTCTTGTCCATAAACTCCTTCCACGCCTTGTAGTAGTACTTCTGCACGGTGGTGTTGCTCATCATCGCTTTGAACATCTTGTAACCGGGCTCGTCATACATTGATGTGTTGAAAACTGAAGATGTGTAATCCGAGGTACAATAGTTGCTTGTACTCTCGTAACCGAAAGCCCAGTCAAAGTCCCATATAGGACCGAACTTAATCTCACTATCGGGATTCTCAAGTTCTTCCTTGAAGAGGAATGTACTTTTGGGGTGCCCAATCTCCTGATTGTTCACGAGGTCGTTGGCAAGCATAAAGCGTGCAAAGGCATCGTAATCCAGAATACCATCGAGCGAACCGCCGTAATATACTGCAGAATCGAGTCTATTGTAATCGGCTTGTATAAGAGTTTTACGCGCCGACGCTGCCGAAATGGTATATTCTGTGAGGTCGGGTTCCTTAATATTCACAGGCATAGAATAATTGGCAGACTTGAACTTATATACCTCATCATAATAGGTATCGAGTTCAAGGAGATAGCCCACAGCCTCATCTACATCGACGCTGTTATTTGCCATGCCCACCTTCTCGGTGAACATATAGCTACCCATATACACACCGTTCATATAGAGCTCAACAGGTATAATGTGGTTGGTATATTCGGCACCTGCCATCTGACCAATCTTCATTGCTGCAGCATTTGCCATCATAGAACCTTTTTGGGCATTTGCGAGCAACACCCAGCTCTTTCCCTTTGTGAGACCAAAGGGTTTAACCTTTTCGGCAAATTTCAAGCGATAGGGCTTTTTACTATAATTCCAAGTAATGTTACCGCGTCCTTTTATTTGTACAGAATCCTCAAAGTTATCATACACGCCGTAACCTGTTATGCGGAAGTTGGCATTCAAATAATACTCTTTGCTGGTAACAGACAAGCCACCCTCAACATCTATATCGATACGGGGAACTGAAACGGCATTATCGGTGAGCCACTCGATTTCCACATTATAGTTCTTGCCAAAAGGAATGCGTGTTACCTCTTTTGCTGCTGTCTGGGGATATTCTACATTATATACACGCATCTCGGCAAGTGCCATGTGATTCTTGGAATACTCACCTGCTGTTTGAAGGATTTTAAGATATGAGTATTCGCCGCCAAGAGATATTGTGGGCGAGGTGTACTGCTGCCCCGAACCTCCTGTGGGCATTCCGTCGTCGTATGATGTGAGAGTGCGGGCAAGAACCCAATCGTCACCATCGTTGCTTGCATAAATCTCCAAGGTGAGTGGGTTGTAACCCGATTGCGGGCGGCACTGATAATAGAGCTGAATATCCTCTACCGCGGTGGGCAATGCTATTGTTATATATGTATTGACATTAATTGTGGCATCGTTTGCACTACCCCATGTTGAATGGAAAATTGTGGTGGAGCTGCCATCGAGAAGGCTTGCCACACTTTCATCTTCCCGTGTTGATGGCTTGTTGGTGCTCAACATATCGGCAGTGAGAGGAATCTCTGTAACAACAGCCTCATCATCGCTATCGCCGGACACGGTTCCTATACCCACTTTTGTATAACCCGGGTAGGTTACCGTGTATGCAACGGGAGAAGCAAAGCTGCGGCGTGTAACCTTAGACTCCTGCAACTCGTCACCCACATAAACCACTGCCTTATCGTCGCTCAACTGGAAGCTGGGTGTGAGCCATTTTCCTATTGCATTGAGAGAGAAATACATATTGTCTTTAATGCTGTCTGCAATGGCATCTACATTGAGGTTGGGATTGAATTTATTATTAAACTTGAACGATGTGAATTGGGGCAAAGAGGGAGCTACGGTGGAGATGCTGTCATACTCCTGAGAAGCATAATAAACCACATCACAATCTTTGAGAGGCATGCAGAGGAAGTCGCCCTCGGTGTAATAGCCATTATCAAGGTCTTTTATTGCATAAGCATCGACACCGCCATCACTTAAATAGACATATACAGCTTCACCTTCAACCACAACATTGTTGTTCTGCCCGCCTCCAAGTGCCGACAGCGTTATCTCTGTGGGGAAGAGAGCTGCATTATCGCGACCATAAAGTGCTATACTAAAGGTTTGCATTGCCTGCGGGAAGGTTATATCCAAATATACCTCTCCCACGGGGTCCATTACTCCATCTTTCCAGATTGAGTGCCAAAAGCTTGAGTAATCTCCGTCGCATATTGCCGACATGGGACCTTCGGAGAGTTCCTGCGAGTTTGTTGCAAAGGCACTCTCGTCAAGAGTTAAAAGATTATTCTCGGCATCGTAGATTTCAACCTCGGCAAGGCTTATCATGGGATAACCCTCATATAGTTGTGCGGGGTCAGTGCTTGCGTTGAATGTAATACGCACACCGGTGGTACTGCGGTTCAATGTGATAATATTGGTATCCCACAAATAACCGCCATAGCTTTCAATGCTTCCGGGCAAGCCATCAGCGGTACCATAGCTTATAGGCAAGGTACGATAGGTTATTTTTGTTGAATAGAAACGGGTAAGCTCGGTTTCATATTGTTCATAAAAAGTAATATATTGAGCAGCTGTATATACACCGATTTTTCCCTTTGCATCGGCTATGCTTGCAGAGAGAGATTCAAGCAGGGTGCGTGAGCTTTCGGGGTAGGTATCTGTCACATAGGGATAGGAAGAGAACTCCGAGGTGGTCAAGAGGTCATTGACAAGTGCCTCATAATACCCTAATTTGCATGTAATATATTCGATTGTTGCTGTATCGAGCGCATCGGCAGCCGCGTCTATCTGAGCCATAGTGGGGGCAGCATCACCCGCCATAAGCAGCTCGGCAGCCTCCATCGCTTCATACAGTTTCTCTATCACTGCATCTGTGCAAACTCCGTCAAAGTCGCCATATTGGGCAAGATAATCCTCGGTCTCGCTCACCGCGGGAAAGAGACGCAACCTGGCGATTTGAGACATTGTTACAGCAACAGACGACACGGTTTCGTCGTACAAATCGGCCTTGTAGATTGTCCAATTAAAACCGATGGGCAAAGAATAACCTTGATTATAATCCCCATTATCCAATGCTTCTTTCTTGTCGGGAGCAAAGATCTTTGTTTTGGAGACGGTATTATCGCGCATATCGGCACCCACATAGAGGAGGTCTGTAACCTCTTTTGTGCCATCGGTGGTGGCAACACTATATGTAGAGGTATAGCTTATCTCAAAATCACCGGAGGCAAGAGGAGTAAATGTCACAACTGCAGCTTCATTTATATCGGAAGTGCTATACTGCCAACCATTTAGTGAAGCATAGTCGCTACCGCCATTTTTAAGGAACACTCCCGCAGAGGGCCAGTAAACCATATATTGTTCGTTACCCATGGGAATAAACTGAACGGCATTGCTGAATGTTGCATCGGCTGTACCCTTTTCGGCACAGGTGAGATAAACAGGACCGCTACCTGTAAAAGTTTCACCGGTAACTTTGGTGAAAGAGGTTACCGTGTTGGTTTCCATCACAAACAGTTGCCCTTCCTGTGCAAATTCGCTTACATCTGTAACCGCTACATCAAGTGCAAATTCCTCACCCACTACAGCCGGAACATAATCGGTTCCAAGAGTGATGGCTACTTTTATTGGAACGTTTTTAGTTGTACCCAACCTGCTTGCCCACTCTAACGAGAAGGAACTAACCGGCTTGGAGAGCGACAATTCCACATAGTGATAATCAGCAACAGGGTTATAATCGCTATACATAGAGTGGAAATAGGTATCATAATCCCCATCGGAAAGAGCGGGAAGACCATCGCCGTCGCTATTCCATGTGAGGTTGTTATGGTCGGCATTAGAAGATGCCACATAGGTTACTATGTTGCCATCGCCATCATATACGGCAAGCTCGGAAAGAGCAAACGTATAATTGTTGTTATTGGGCTGCTCATGAGACTTTGTATCAAGCACCGTTATGCGTATGCTCTGCGTTGTTGTACCCGTTTCATACACCGGTGAAACGAACTTGTAACATTCGCTGCCATTAATGGTGGTTGCGACACCCGGCAACCCTGCAATACTATTGAGCACTACTGACCAATCTTGTGCACCCACATTCATGAATGAGAGGAAAAACAGCACTGCCAAGAATAGATGTTTCTTCATATTTATTTTATTAAAGTTTATTCGACATAACACTCTGCACACAACAGAGCATACCACGTTACAAAGAAACTAAATATTAATATATATTTCAAAAAAATTATATATTTTTTTACCTATCCCTCTCTTTTATAAACAAAAAGGTGGTTATAGAAAATAAATTCCCGGCAAGCAGCTCAAGCTGCTTGTCGGGAATTTCAATCAAATATCAATTTTTACTCTTATCGTACAATGATTTTTTTGCCATTCACTATATATATACCTGCCTGCAAGGCAATGGCAGCCTCGCCATCGACATTTGAATCGTAAACCACACGACCCGACAAATCGCATACAAACACACGCACGGGAGCAGATGTATATACAGCCACGCCACCCTGCACTGCATCAACCTCAACAGCGGGAGTAGAGGGAAGAGCTACAACACCCACGGTGCCGAGAGTATTCTCCATGCCTGCCTTTTGATAGACACGCACCCAGTCGAAAAGCGTTTCATAGGTGTGCGTGACATCGGCATTTGCAGCCCAGGAGCCATTGCCCACACTCTGGTTAAGGATAAGATAGAAATGCTTGTCAAAAGGCCACTGCCCTTGATTCAAATGGCTTTGAGTGGAGGATTTTGAATACTTGCCCACCTGTCTGCCATCTACATACCATGTGAGACTTGTCTCGGTCCATTCAAGAGCGTATGTGTGATAGCGGTCGAGAGAGACTGCGGTGTTGAAGCTCGACTGCGGATTACCTGTGTAACCGAGGTCGTATGTCCAGTTGGAGTGTATGGTGTGCCATGAGCGTTCTTGCGAGTCTATTGTCTCAAAAATATCAATCTCGCCACAATCGGGCCAGCCTGCCGACTGATCCTCGGGCATCATCCACAACGCGGGGAAGTTACCTGTCCAGGGATTGCTGAGCAGGCGACACTCTACCTTTCCGTATGTGAAGCCGAAGAGCCCCTGCGACTTTATACCACCGGTAATCATGGGAACATTATCTATCGAGGTATCGGGGTTGGGGATTGCACGGGCAACCAACTTGCCATCTTCAACATAAATAACCTCTTCACTATCGGACAACCATCTGTTCCAAGTGGCACCCTGACGCTGGCAGCGCCCCCACTTCTCACTCAAAGGCTGGGTGCCGTCCTCGCCATCAAACTCATCGCTGAACACAAGGCGATATTCGGCATCGTTGCTTGCCACAAAATCCACATACAGAGCAACATCACCATCGATACTGTCGGCAGGGATAGTATATGAGGCTGCATCAACAGAATATTCGCTCCATTGGCGATTTCCGTTGATATACTGCGGACCGTTAAGATTGAAACCGTGGCGTATGACAAGCTCGTCGGCTACATAACCATCGGCAACAGCAACTGGCACAACCTGCAATCTCTCACCAATATTCACTACAACGGGAAGCGCGCTATTTGAAGGTGCGTTTATGGAGCCGTTGTAGCTGAACAGTTCTAATTTTCCTGTTTCGGGCACTACTTTCAAAAGAAAATCAACCACATAGCCACCATTGCCGGCTATGTTTTCTGCCGCAGGAGAGAGGTTGTCGATATCGGCTTTCAAACGCGCACGATAGACGCCAAACGGCAACTGCGAGGGCAGCACAAATGAGGGGAGCTGCAACGTTGCCTCCTCCACTGCCGTTCCTGCACTATTCACACCATTGAAACTACTGTATGAAACAAGCTCGCCTGCCGCAGTGGGAGTACCATCGTCGTTCAATGCCACAGAGAAACCGCCATCTTGATTATAATCGATATACAGATAATAGTGCATACCGGCATTTGCCGCATCGGCTGAGAAAGTGAGTTCCTCGCCCTGCTTAACCACAAAAGCCGAAGGCGTTGCATCATTATAGAGTTTCTCGGTGCCACCGGGCAGAGATATCTGTTTATTGCCGGCAGGGCGCGCAAGCGTTACTGCCGACATTGCATAATCATTTACTGCGGGAGGCAAAGAGCCTTCGACAGCTACGGGATAGAGCCCTGCGGGTTCATCGCCATTGAGCAGAGGAACAAAATGGGCCTCTACAATCACATCACCATCAATATACTCTGCCAGGATTTGATACTCATCACCGGTGACAAGATAGGCAGGAATAATCTCTTCGCTCCACTGCTTAACACCATAGAGAGCCTGCTCGCCATCGAGATTATATCCGTGGCGTATGCAAAGAGCGTCGAGCATATAGCCATCGGCAGCAGCAATCTTCACTGCAAGAGGCTCGCCGAAAGGTTGCACATACCCCGCCAGCATCTCGCCATCAATGGTTGTAACCTCGCCGCCGACAGCTGAAGAATTCACTGTTACATTATCGTTGTGGATATTTACACGCACATCGCATATACCGCCACCGTTCTTTATTATACCATCACCATCTTCGGCACGACCGGCAGGGTCTATCGACGCCCAGTCTATCTTAAAACGCATAAGATAGTAGCCTGTAACAAGAGAAGAGGGCAAAGTGAAAGAGGGAGGATTGAGCACATTGCGTCCTTGACCGGTGAGCGTAGTTCCCGCACTGTTCTTTCCCGAACCCGAGCCGAGGCTTGCTTCGGCATATGAGAAAGCAAGAATATCCGAAATGGGAGGAATGAGCCCATCGTTTGTGAGGGTGGCATCAAACGTGCCGTCGTGCCCCATATCCATATAGACAAAGCCGTTCATCCATGTTCCGGTAAAAAGGAAAGAGGCTGTGAGTGTTTCACCTGCACGAGCAGTAAGAAATTCGTCTGCCACATAATTATATACCTTGTCGGACGAAGCTATGGAGGTTATCGACTGAGCCCCGTCAACAGAACCGCTTATGGTTACTCCGTTAAAATGACGACCGGCATTTTCATACTTCTGTTCAAGCGACACAATCACCTTGTAATTATCTGCTGTTGCCTGCGCAAACAAAGCCGACGATGACACCGACACCCAAAACAAGAGTACAAGATTTAATAAACAAGTGTGTAAAAATCTAATCATACTACGTTAGTTATTAATAAAAAACACATACAATGCAAAAATAGTATTTTTTTGCATTGTATGTAAATATATCACAATAAATTATTTGTCAAATAGGGAACCAAATGAAAACCGCGACGTCCCATAGGGCGTGAGAAAGGATTATCGCACCAAAATGCTGAGGGAAGAAACGATACAACACACCCCATGCAAAACCGGCAACCAGCGCAGCCATTGTGAGCATAAAATTACAAGAGCCGGCATGTACAAGAGCATATACAGCGGTGGTAAGAATAAAGCCCATATTTGGATTAACACGTTCCGACAAGGTACGCTGCACATAACCTCGCCAAAAAATCTCCTCGGCGGGACCTATGATAAAAAGCATGAGAAATGTGAGAAGCCACAAAGACTCACCCGATTTCATTCCATAGATAGTATCAACCTGGGGACGGGCAAAATCAAACATCAACTGCGACACCTTGTCGCCCACCCAAAAGACGAGCCATAGAGCCACGGCTATTGCCACACCTAAAAGTATCTCACTTAATGAAAAACGTATTTCTCTCCACCAACCCGGGCGGAATTTTACTGCCAGCAACGACAACACGGCAGCCGATGCAGTCATTGCCCACCAAAAGTTTACATAAGGCGCAGTGAGCGGGGAGAACATCAGAGTCCACAGAACCGCAGCAAGAAATATGGTGAAACAAACTCTTTTAATCATTGACACGCTGCAATAAAGAGAGAGAAAGAAAGCAACAAACTGAACATCAACTGAAGCATGGCAGCAGCCTCATCTGCCCCCACAAGAGCCTTGCCATCGGAAGAGAGAAAATCCAACGCCTTGCGAGAAACCCCTATTACAGGTTTCAGGGCGAGCAACACAAGCAACGACCATAAGGGGAACAGACCGCAAACAACACAGGCGATGACCCACACAAAAGGGAAGAGCAACTCCATGCAAAAGAGCACAGCAGAGAGCTTCTTGCCCGCAAGCATTGCAAAAGTCTTTATGCCGGCACGTTCATCGTGCTCAATATCGCGCATATTATTCACATGCAAAATACCCATCGTTATAAGCCCTATGGGAACTGAGAGCCACAATGTTTCCAACCTCACTGCGCCCGTTGCCACATAAGATATTCCCAAAAGAGGTAACAGAGAGTATGTGAGAAATATATCAACATCGCCGAGGGCGTGGGATTTAAGCCACGGATAAAGAAGGGTGAGAGCTGCACCTGCAAGACCAAAATAGAGTACTGGCAACCCTGTAAAGCATAGCAACAAAATACCCGAAGCCACAGCAACAAGAAGGAGCACCACTGCCAATGAACGAATCTCACAGGGAGCAAACTCACCACTGGTTATGGAGACACCGCCCACGGTATCATCTCTGTCGATTCCTTTTATATAATCGAAATAATCGCTCCAGGTGTTGCCGGCTGCATGAAAGGCTACGACATTCAGCAAGGTCCATAGAGATATCAACCAATTTATCTCATGCCCGCGCCAAAAAAGGAATGCCACGGCTACGAATATCGGCATTGCCGATGCCGGAAACGACCACGGGCGGGTTGCAAACAGCCATCTTTGGAAACTATGTTTTTTCATCTGTCCAATAATTTTATGTTTATGATAATCATCGTTACTTCTCCACAAAGCATATAAAAAGCAAAATCCTCGACAATCGTAGATTATCGAGGATTCCAGACTTGTCGGGATGACTGGATTCGAACCAGCGACACCACGCCCCCCAGACGTGTACTCTAACCGGGCTGAGCTACATCCCGCGACATTCTGCCTGTTTGCGAGTGCAAAGGTACACCTTTTTTATCAATATGCAACTATCTTTTGAAAAAAATATCTGCAAAATTTTATTTTTCTTTCAAAAACGGATTACAGCCGCCTTTTAAGAGGGTTCTTTTATTCCCACTTTGTGACATTTTGCACCTCGCGCATCACACGCAACCAGTTACCGCCCCATATTTTTTCAATCTCGGAAAGTGAAAAACCACGGCGCAGAAGCTCGCGCGTTACGTTGCGCAGCTGCGATGCGTCACTGCAACCAATCACAGCACCATCGCCATCAAAATCTGTGCCTATACCCACATGGTCTATCCCCGCCACATCTATCGCATGCAACAGGTGCTGTATAAAATCCTCAAGAGCAGCCTTGCCCTCTTTGCGCAAGAAACCGCTGTACATGGTTATTTGCGCCACACCACCTTTTGCAGCCAACGCACGCAGCTGCTCATCGGTGAGATTGCGCGGGTGATCGCACAGAGCTTTACAAGAGGAATGAGAGCAAACCACCGGCAGAGAGCTTGCCTGCAACACGTTATAAAAAGTACTCTCGGCGGCATGAGAGAGATCTATCAGCATACCCACACGGTTCATCTCTGCAACCACTTTATAACCAAATTCGCTGAGACCGCCATGCTCGCCATTCCCGCGCGCCGAGTCGCAAATATCATTATCGCCGTTGTGGCACAGTGTCATATACACCACTCCGCCGCGACGGAAGCGTTCTATATTTTCAAGTTCGCAGCCTATCGCATAGCCGTTCTCGATGCCGAGCATGATAACCTTCTTGCCCTCATTCTTCAAACGTTGCAGCTCGCATGGATTATCGGTTATTGCCACATATTCACTATTCTTTTCCACACGTTCCCTGATGCCTTGCAACAGTGCCGTTGCCTTGGAGGTGGCAGCAGCAAGATAAAGGGCATTGCGCGCCTCTTGTTTAATATACGCCACCATGGTTACAACATCGAGCGCTCCCTCGTTCATCTTGTGCAAATCGACAAGAGCACGGGTGCTGCGCTCTTCAAGCGCATAACCGTCGCCAAAGAGCATGGGAGTGTCGCAATGCGAATCTATTGATAATATTTTTGAATGAACAGCCTTTGCTTCGCTGTAGAGACGCGCCTCGCCTACAAGCCAACGGAAGAGAGGCATCATGCAGGGATTATTGTCTTTCAATATAAAGGTTTCGGGGTGCCATTGCACGCCTATAATAGAACGCCCATCGGTAGCTTCCATCGCCTCTATCACACCATCGGGAGACACTGCCGACACTGCAAAGCCCTGTGGCACACGGCTCACCGCTTGATGATGAAAGGTATTCACAAACAGTTTATCACAACCGAAGATAGCGGCGAGACGGCTGCCCTCGCTGAAATTTACCCAATGCGTAGCAACACCGCGCTCCTCGCTCTGGTCGTGATTGAGCAGATTACTGCCAAGCGCGG
Organism: uncultured Bacteroidaceae bacterium; assembly: GCA_964423665.1. GTDB lineage: Bacteria > Bacteroidota > Bacteroidia > Bacteroidales > Bacteroidaceae > HGM04593. Next base: position 55,156 of record CAYRFX010000002.1, read on the forward strand.
CATATATATCCTGATGCACGCTGCCGCCAAGAGCCGCCGCGAGTGTTTGTATTCCACGACATATTCCCAAGATGGGCAGCCCTCTATCCACTGCAAGCAACGCTAGCATGAGTTCCTGCTCGTCACGCGTGGGATTTATTGTGTGCAACAGATTATAATCGGGTTCCTCGTTCATATATCGCGGATCGATATCCGCACCGCCTGAGAGCAGCACACCATCGAGCATGGAGAGAAGCTCAACCAACGCCTCACGATTACCATACGGCGGAATTATCACAGGGGAACCACCCGCTGCAAGCACCGATGAGTAGTAGCCCTCGGCAAGAGTGGCAAGGCGTTCATCGTTATAATTGGCAGTGATGCCTATGATGGGACGACGCTGCCCCACAGGGTATTTTTTATGCAATGCCACGTACTCGGCACCCAAATTGAATTTATCGCTCATTTGTTTACTATTATATGTCGCAAATGTACAAAATTAAGTGCCACTGCACCCATAAAAAGCGAAAGAATGAATTGTTTTCACAAATTTAACATAAATTAATGCCGCGAGAAGATTTTAATACACATCACCAAAAAAGGCAACCTGCACAGGTTGCCTTTTTTGGTGGATAATATTACTCCATTGGGAGATTGCGTTTAATACCGCTGTCGAGCATTATCATTGTCTCTGTGCTCACCACACCGGGAATATCCTGTATTGCGCCGTTGAGCAGCAGCATAAGATGCTCATTATCGTGGGCATACATTTTTGCCAAGATGGAATAAGGACCGGTGGTGTAGCAGCACTCCACAACCTCGGGAATTCCGCGCAGGCTCTCAACCACCTCCTTGTACATTGAACCCTTCTCCAATCTTATTCCTATATATGTACAAGTTTTGTAGCCCAGACGACGAACATCAATCTCGTAGCTTGAACCCGATATTATTCCCATATCTATAAGATGCTGCACGCGCAAGTGGATAGCCGCACGCGACACACCACACGCCTCTGCCACATTGCGGAAGGGAACACGGGCGTCTTTTGATATGATACTTAAAATCTTAAGGTCAAGACTATCTATTTTACATTCTGTGGTTTTCATAAGTTTCTTCTTTTTGTGCACGGGTATTCAACATACACCGCGCTATTTACTTTTCAATATCTATTATCTCTAAATCAAAAACAAGCGTGGTGTATGGCGGTATCACATCCTCCATTCCCTCTGCCCCATAAGCAAGTTGCCATGGAATATAAAGAGTGCAGCGTGTTCCCACGGGGAATAATTTAAGAGCCTCGGCAAAGCCGGGGATTACACCATTCACAGGAAAAGAGAATACCTCCTCGCCCGATGTATCAAAAACTTCTCCGTTGGTAAATGTGCCTTTGTATTTGCACTTCACCACATCGGCATCAGTGGCAACTGCACCGCTACCCATATACTCCACTTTATATTGCAAACCGCTGGGCAAGGTTGTGACACCATTGCGTCTCTTGTTTTTACGCATAAAATCCTCGCTCTTGTTCAGATATTTGTTGCGATTGCAATAATCGGCAGCAAAACGCGCTTCAAGCATACTTGAATTGCGGCACACTGCCGCCACGATACCCTCGAGGAAGAGTTGCGGATCGAGCCCTTGAGGACCGGCATTCACTATATTCCCCGACTTTTCAAGCATTTCCATAGTGGCGGCTCCCAAACTCAAGCCATAGGCATACGCCTTGGATTCGGGTGTTGCGTTTGTGGGATACGAGGCTCGTACACCGGCAATAAATTCATCGAGTGTAGCCTCTGTAATACCCATTTCGTCATACACCATAGAAGGGAGATGCTGTGCGGCATACATTCCCGCAGAGTATGAAAGAGAGTCGTTGTTGCTTTTCAGCACCACCTCTTTGCTTGCGTGATTACCACCACAAGAGGCGAGCAAAAAGGTTGCAACAAACACGACCGACTGAAAAACCCTTTTCATCAGTGATTTATTAAAGTACCTTTATGAGTTCTATATCAAAGATAAGCGCACTGTAGGGAGGTATCATTTCGCCTGCGCCATTGGCACCATACGCCATATCCTGCGGAATGAAAAGACGCCACTTTGCCCCCTCTTGCATGAGCTGAAGAGCCTCAACCCAGCCTCTTATCACCTGATTCACACCAAACACCGCAGGCTCGCCGCGACGGATAGAGCTGTCGAATACTGTACCATCGATGAGAGTACCCTCATAGTGGCACTGCACGCGGTCTGTTGCAGAAGGTTTCTTTCCTGTTCCCTCGGTTATTACCTGATATTGCAAGCCGCTGGGCAGGGTTACAACACCCTCTTTCGCCTTATTGGCAGCCAAGAATGCCTCGCCTTCTTCTTTCACCTTTGCATAAGCCTCCTCGGAGAGCTTGCGGAAATGCTCGCTCACCACCTGCTGCGCCTCGGCATGTGTGAGAGCAGTTTTCTCGCCTGCGAGCACGTCTTTTATACCTTTCACAAAATCATCGATGTTAAGTTCTTTAACACCCATCGAGAGGAGATTCTGACCAATCCCCATTCCTAATCCATAACCGAATTTATCCATAATGGTCTTTGTAATTTTTAATTTATAATATTATTTATATTCTGTCATTTTGCCATTTGCCCCGAATGAGACAAACTGCGCACATCTGTTGCGAAGATACAATATAATATTTACATTTTGCAAGCAAACAGGCATTTTTTTGTCATTTTGTATATTCTGCCACAACAAATGGCTTTTTAGAAACGATTTTTGATTTTGGCATTTTGTCATTTGCAGAAAGAGCAAAGATAGTATAAAGTTTATGCACTGTATTACATTCAAGCCATGATTTGTACTTTATTTTTTTTGTATTGCCCGAGGTTTGAATTATCTTCGCAACAAATAATATTATATATTCCAAGATGAGCGAAACATTTGTGCTTATAGGCATATTTATTTTTATATTCGGTGGGTTCTTTATGCTGAATAAATTCTATCGCAACAGACCTGTTGCAGAGGAGCATCACGACCACGTCGGCGAGGACGGCGTTTGCTGCGGCAGACATTCTAATTGTTCCAAGGGGCTCGACAAGAGAGACTTGTATTTTGATGACGAAGAGTTAGATGCTTACAAGGGGCGCAAAAGCGACACCTACACCGAGGAAGAGATTGAAGAGTTCCGCAATATCCTTTACACCATGCAAGCCAACGAGGTTGAGGAGTGGGTTAGCTGCCTGCAAACACGCGGTATAGAGATCCCGCAGGAGGTAAAAGATGAAATCTTGCTGATGTTGCAATAAAATGCGCTTTTATCAGTTATATATTATTATAATATTTAATAGTAGAGAAGTGAAACACAAAACACACATACACATATTGCCGCTGTTATTGCTTGCCCTGGCATTGTTATGCGCCTGCTCAAGCAGAAAGAATAACACGGCAAAAACACGTATGTATCACTCATTCTTTGCACGATACAACACATTCTATAATGGCAATGTATCTTTCAAGGAAAGCAAGAAGATGCAACTCAACGGGCACAAGGACAATTACCTGGAGCTGTTACCCTTGATGATTAACAGCAACGAGACCACAAACAAGATTGGCGCGCCCGGGCTCGACCGTGCGATAGAAAAGTCGCAGAAAGCAATAAAGAACCACTCCATTAAAAGAAAGCCCAAAAAGCCTACCGGCAAAAAGCTAAGCGAGAAACAGAAACGTTTCTATGCACAGAAAGAGTTTAATCCTTTTCTTTGGCGTGCATGGTTCATGATGGCAGATGCCTATTTTGCAAAAGGAGAATTCACAGAAGCTGCAAGCACCTACATTTATATCAGCCGCCTGTATGAGAACAATCCCAAGATTGTGGCAAAGGCACGCATAAGGCTTGCAAAATGTTACAACGAGCTCGACTGGCTATATGAGAGCGAGGACCTGCTGACCCGTACCAAACGCGACAGCCTGCCCACGTCCTTAGAGAAAGAGTATGCACATGCAAGAGCCGGGCTATTGCTTAAACAGGAACGCCATAGCGAAGCTGCAGAACAGATAAAGAAGGGTGTTAAACGCAAAGAGACAGAGAAGCTGGACAAAGCACGCGAATACTACCTGATGGGGCAGCTATACAAAAAGATTGGAAACAACAAGGAAGCTTTCAGAAACTTTGGAAAGGTAATCTCGCAAAACCCTCCATACGAGCTTGAATTCAACGCACGCATACGCCAAACAGAATGCCTGACCGACCAAAGCAAAAAAAGCATACTGCGCAAACTGAACAAGATGGCACGCAGCTCCAAAAACAAAAGCTACCTTTCACAGATATATTACGCGATAGGTAATGTACACCTGAATGACAAAGATACAACCGAGGCGGTAAAAGCCTATGAGAAAGGACTTGTAGAGGGCGATGGCAGCGGATACGGCAGCGGCATGCTCAATCTTTTGCTCGGAAAAATCTATTGGGAGCAGGAAAAATTCTCAAAATCAAAGATCAACTACGAAAAGGCAAAACAGCTTTTGGGCGAGGATACACCCGAAAAGAAAGAAATAGACTTCAGAAACGAGGTCTTGCAAGAACTTGTGCAATATACCGATGTAATTGAAGAGCAAAGCGAGTTACTTTATTGGGCAACCTTGCCACAAGAGCAACTGTTGCAAATAATAGATGAGCGCATAAAAGAGGCAAAAGAGAAAGAGAAACTCCAAAAGAAACAGGAGAAGAAGGAGAAAAGACAAAATGCCGCCGACAACCTTGCAAACGCAAGCACTGCCGCAGCAATGACAACTACCAACCCCGAAGATGCAAACAAGTGGTATTTCTATAATCCCTCAATCGTATCAAAAGGCATACGTTCATTCGCCTCAAAATGGAACAACAGAGAGCTGAAAGACTTCTGGCGATTGAGCAATGGAGTGGTTTTCAGTGCAGAGAGCGACACAATAGCCGAGGAGGGTGAGATGGTGAATGACAGCATTGGTACTGCAGCCCTGCCCAACGACAGCATTGCAGCCGCCATGGAGGAGACGGAAGAGACCACCGTAGCCGACTCACTGCCCACCGACCCCACCACACGCGAATATTATTTAAGCAGAATACCCGACAGCGAGGAGGACAAAGAAAAAGCACACACAGCATTGCGCGATGCGCTCTACGAAGCGGGTATCGTGTTCAAGGATAAAGCCGGAGACAAGAAACATACACTCAAGAACTTGGAAAAGGTTGTAAACAACTACCCCGAGTTTGAAAAGATGCCCGAGACCTATTATCACCTGTTCCTTGCATGCTCGCGCTGGAACGAGCCGGAAAAAGCCGAATACTACAAGGAACTGATGATAACACAATTCCCCGACAACGAACTGACTGCACGCATACAGCAACCCGGATTCTTTGAAAGCGTGGCTACAAGGAGACACAACGAGGACTCTATGTATGTGAAAGCTTATGACCACTACCGCAAGATGGAATATGCAGCCGTGGAAAATGAAAACATGATGGCACAGGAGCGTTACCCCGAGGGTGATCATCGCGCACGCTTCCTCTTTATTGACGCAATGTCCAAACTATATAGCGGCAAACAGAGCGAGGCTTTGGAGGTATTGAAGGAGCTTGTACAGAACCACAGTTCCGACAGCGTGAGCCGAATAGGAGCAGAAATTACCACCGGCATAGAGCAAGGACGTCTCTTGCGCAGTGGAATTTCACTCTCGATATGGGACAGAAAGAGCGATGGCACCATAAAAGGAGCAATGGACAGCGTGCCTGCATTCAGCAGCGAGCGCAACGAGCCTTTCTACTTTATTCTTGCCTTCCCCAAAGACTCGCTCGACGAGAAGCGCCTGTTGTTTGAGATGGCACGCTACAATTTCTCGCGCTACATGGTGCGCAACTTCACTATGGAGTTCCAGGAACTCTCGCATATAACCCTGTTCCAGATAAAAGAGTTCCTAAACTTCGATGAAGCATTCGTATATCGCAAACGCCTATATGAGAATGGCGAGATGGCTAAGATTTTAGAAGGGATTAATGCCTATCTGATATCAAAATCGAACCTCGATTTGTTATTGCAGTATTACAGCTTTGCCGACTATGAGAAGTTCTACGAGGAGACGCTAATGAATATTCCCGAACTCGAGATTGACGGATATACCCTTGACGAACCGGACTATGGCGAGGAGGAAAAGGCTGTGGAGAATACCGATGCCGCCGGCAATGAGGTAGAGGAAGAGAATTTGTAGATTAACTAACATTTAAGGAAAACTTATTATGGCATATAAACTTCTATGGGCAGATGATGAAATTGAGCTTTTGAGTGCCCACATTATATTTTTGCAATCAAAGGACTACGAGGTTGTAAAGGTTACAAACGGGCACGATGCAATTGAGGAGTGCAAACGAGGAGCCTTTGACCTCATTCTCCTTGATGAGAATATGCCCGGGCTCACAGGATTGGAGACTTTGTTGCAGATTAAGGATATAACCCCCACAACACCTGTTGTAATGGTAACAAAGAGTGAGGAAGAGGATATCATGGAACAGGCCATTGGCTCAAAGATTGCCGACTACCTCATAAAGCCCGTAAACCCGAGCCAGATACTGCTTACACTGAAAAAGAACATACACAAGGAGGAGATTGTGGCTGAAAAGGCAAACAGCGCCTACCAACAGAATTTCGGCAAGCTTGCCATGCAGATAAGCGATGCACGCTCCATTGACGACTGGAAGGAGGTTTACAGGAAGATTGTGTATTGGGAGCTGGAACTGGAAAATGCCGACAGCCAGATGCGCGAGATGCTGAAAGCACAGAAGGAGGAGGCTAACAACATGTTTGGCAGATTTGTGAAGAAAAACTACATGGAGTGGATGGGTGCCGAACGCGATGAACGCCCGATGATGAGCCACGACATATTCCGCGAGTGCATCTTTCCGTTGCTCGACAACAAGGAAAAGGTGTTCTTCATCATTATAGACAATTTCAGATATGACCAGTGGCGTGTGCTTGCCAATGAGATTGGTGGAGATTTCAATATTGATGAGGGGTTATATACAAGCATTCTTCCAACGGCTACACAATATGCACGCAACGCCATCTTTTCGGGGTTGTTGCCTTTGCAGATAAAAGAGATGTTCCCCGCATTGTGGGTTGATGAGGAGGAAGATGAGGGAAAGAACTTAAACGAAGAGGCACTCATTGAGACGCAGATTACACGCTACCGCAGGAAGGATACCTTCTCGTACGGCAAGGTAGTAACATCTGCCGCTGCAGAGAAATATCTCGATACGCTGCATAATCTATCGAAGAACGATATAAACGTGCTTGTGATAAACTTTATCGACATGCTTTCACATGCACGCACAGAGTCGCTCATGGTGCGCGAACTTGCATCGGACGAAGCTGCATACCGCTCAATAACGCTATCATGGATTCGTCACTCGGCAATAAAGAGATTATTCAAGGCTCTTGCCGAGAATGGATATACGGTGATAATAACTACCGACCACGGAAGTATTCAGGTGGATACCCCCACAAAGGTTATTGGTGACAAGAATACAAACACCAACCTGCGCTACAAACTGGGAAAGGCTCTCAATTACAACAGCAAGGAGGTCTTTGAGATTAAAGAACCTGCAAAAGCATTTCTGCCTCAGCCCAATGTGAGCACCAGCTACATATTTGCAACAGGTGGTAACTTTTTTGCCTACCCCAATAACTACAACTACTATGTGCAGTACTACAAGGATACCTTCCAGCATGGCGGTATATCGCTTGAAGAGATGCTTGTACCCATTATTAAACTGAAACCAAAAGGCAAATAAGATGAGCAAAGATATAATAATAAAGATTAACAACTTGGAAGATTACCCCGCAGCTGCACGAGAGTTTATCGCAGCAACGAAAGGGGAGCGCATTTTTGCCTTCTATGGTAACATGGGAAGCGGAAAAACCACACTCATTAAAAGCATCTGCGAGGAGATGGGAGTGAAAGATTGCATAAATTCCCCCACCTTTGCCATTGTAAATGAGTATGCAAGTGCAGAGCAGGAGACTATCTTCCATTTCGACTTTTACAGAATAAAATCAATAGCCGAGGTGTATAATATGGGCTACGAAGAGTACCTTTACAGCGATGCCTACTGTTTTATTGAGTGGCCCGAACTCATTGAAGAGCTATTGCCCGAAGAGACGGTAAAGGTGTGTATCACAGAAGAGGGAGACGGCTCCCGCACAATAAAGATTGAGAAAAACAATTAACAGCTATAATATGAAAATAAACGCAAACGCATCGGGGACAAGAACCATTGAGGTTACCGAAGAACAGTTGCAAATAATAAGAAAATACTCTTTGCTCGACCGCATTACAAACAGCCTGGGCAAGGTTGATGAGGACTCACTCAACAAATTGCGCCTCACAGTGCGCGCACTGATAGCATCGCAGCAGATGGACGCAAAAGAGTTGCTTGACCTGTGCACCGTTCTCTATGACGAGAATATGAAAGCACTGGGGCTTGCAAACCTCATGACATGCTACAACAACTGGGTGCAACAACAACTTAATGAGCAACCGGCAGAAGAGGAGCACGATGCGTGAGAGAAAAGTGAGCGACTGGCTGCCCACCACCCGCAAAGAGGCTGAAATGCGCGGGTGGGAGGAACTTGATGTGGTCATATTCAGCGGAGACGCATATATTGACCACCCTTCGTTCGGGGCGGCCGTCATAGGCAGAATTTTGGAGGCAGAGGGGCTGCGTGTGGCAATAGTACCACAGCCCAACTGGCAGGACGACTTGCGCGACTTTAAGAAGATGGGACGCCCAAGACTGTTTTTCGGAATATCGGCTGGCTGCATGGATTCAATGGTGAACAAATATACCGCAGCAAAAAGATTCCGCAGCGAAGATGCATACTCGCCCAATGGCAAGCACAGCATGCGCCCCGAGTATGCTACAACAGTATATTCCGCAGCTCTAAAAAAACTATTCCCCGACTCTGCAGTACTTATTGGGGGCATAGAGGCTTCCATGCGCCGTTTCACACATTACGACTATTGGCAGGACACTCTTAAAAAAAGTATTCTCATAGATAGCAAAGCCGACATTCTTGTATATGGCATGGGAGAGCAACCTATCATAGCTCTTGCAAAAGCAATGAAACAAAAATTGCAGTGCGAGGGAGGTGACTATATTACAGCTGCACAGGCAAGGGATATTGCAAAAGCAACAAGACAGACTGGTGTTCTTATACAAAAAGCCGATTTTACACCCAACACAGATGGCGACAAGGTGCTTGCTCCCCATAATATTTGCACACAAAACAAGGAAAAACAAGCCTCCAATTTCCTTGCAATAGAGAAAGAATCGAACAAGGTGAGTGCCAAAAGGCTCATACAGGAGTATGACGAGGGATTGGTTGTTATAAACCCACCTTTCCCTAAGATGACAACAGAGCAACTCGACCATAGTTTCGACCTGCCATACACCCGCCTACCCCACCCCAAATATAACGGGAAACGCATTCCGGCATACGATATGATTAAGTTCTCGGTGAATATCCATCGTGGCTGTTTCGGAGGGTGCGCCTTCTGTACAATCTCGGCACATCAAGGAAAATTCATTGTAAACCGCAGCACTGAGAGTATCATGCGCGAGATTGAAGCTATAGCCTCCCTACCCGATTTCAAGGGTTATCTATCAGACCTTGGCGGACCGTCGGCAAACATGTATATGATGCACGGCAACAATGAGCAACTATGCGCAAAATGTTCGCGACCATCGTGCATACAGCCAAAAATATGCCCCAATCTTAATATAGACCACACACACCTGCTCAACCTATATAAGAAGGTTGATGCTATGCCGCAAGTGAAGAAGAGTTTCATAGGCAGTGGAGTGAGATATGACATGTTGCTGCACAGAAGTGGTAACAAGGAGCGCGACGCAGCAAGCGACAGATACACCGAGGAACTGATACGCAACCATGTGAGCGGGCGTCTGAAGGTGGCTCCAGAGCACACTAACGATGCTGTACTACGCCTTATGCGCAAACCATCATTCAAGCAATTTCACGACTTCAAGAGAATATTCGACAAGATAAACAGCCGCTACAATCTTAAACAGCAACTGATACCATACTTCATAAGCAGCCACCCCGGCAGCACCGTTGAGAGCATGGCAGAGCTGGCAGCTGAGACCAAACAGCTGAATTTTCACTTGGAGCAGGTGCAGGATTTTACTCCTACACCTATGACTATGGCTACTGAAATGTACTATACCGGCATAAACCCCGAAACAGGCGAGAAGGTGTACGTTGCACGTAACATGCGCGACAAAGAGGGACAGAGAAAGTTCTTCTTCTGGTACAAACCCGAGGAGAGGAGAGAAATAATACAGGCCCTGCGTCGCCTGGGGCGCGCGGACCTGCTAAAGAAATTGGGGCTTTAACATGGGGTTACTCCTCAACGGGAGCAAACTCATCTTTTCCCACACCACACATGGGACATACCCAGTCATCGGGAAGATTCTCGAATGCGGTTCCGGGCTCTATTCCCTGTTCGGGATCGCCAATAGCGGGGTCATACTCCCATTGGCATACTGTGCAATAATACTTTTTCATAAAAACTGGTTTTCTATTATAACATTTTATTAATATCTTTTGTTGAAAGGAAATGCTAATTCTGCACACCAATGAGTGCAAAATTAGCATTTATTTCTTTCTTGCAAAGAGGAAGGAATGATTTTTGTACTCCTATCTAAAAACCAACAAGGTATTTATCTATCAAAGTGCGCATTCCCTCAGAGGCTCCTTTGCGTATGTGCACGACATTGGCAGGCAACACTGCTGCTACATCATTGGGATCTATCAAATAGATGGGAACACCTGCGGGAGCGTAATTCAAAAGCCCGGCGGCAGGATAGACATTGAGAGAGGTTCCTATTATGACAAATGCATCAATGCCACGCATTGCAGCAACAGCATCTTCCATGAGCGGAACAGACTCACCAAACCACACAATAAATGGACGTAACTGCGAGCCGTCGGCAGCGAGGTCGCCCATCTTTATTGTGGGCGCGGAGGCTTGCAGGGTGCGCACATAACGGAGATCATTGGGATTGCGCGAAGAGCACACCTTCATAAGCTCGCCATGCAGGTGTATCACAGATGTGGAGCCTGCACGCTCGTGAAGGTCATCGACATTCTGTGTAACCACCGTAACATTATATTTCTCTTCAAGGGAAGCGACAAGTTTGTGCCCTTCATTGGGAACCACACCAAGGAGTTCTATGCGGCGTTTATTGTAAAATTCAAGAACAAGGGCGGGATTGGCAGCATATCCCTCGGGGGTGGCTACCTGCTCCACGGGATAATTGTCCCACAAGCCACCACCGCCACGGAATGTGGAGAGACCGCTCTCCACGCTCATTCCTGCACCGGTCAGTATCACAATCCTTTTCATCACTTTATGCTTTATTATCATTATATAATAGAAACAGAGAGAAGCGCGTGCTTCTCTCTGTTTGATATTTTTTTTATTCACCCTCACCTTGCTCGGGAACAACAAGTGTTTGTTCCTCATCAACCGGTGTATCGTTTCCCTCTTCATCTACAGAGGGGGAATCGGGAGTTACAGTCTCCTCCTCGTCCACCTCGGGAATATAAGGAGCATCGGGAGTTACCGGAACGATTGTGGGAACAAGATAGTTATCGGGGAGAGGTATATACCAATTATTCTTATCGCTGAGCTTGCTATACAATGCCGCATTCCAGCCCGATGCTGTCTCGGCACTACGCCAGTCTGCATCTGCCACATTGCGGGCAGCAACACGCTTAGCGAGGAAATCGGCATTGCCAAGAGCAGTTGCCATACGGGCAAGGTCGCCAAAACGATGACCTTCCCATGCCATCTCCAATGCCATCTCGTCTATAATCTTATCATACATGTATGCTACGCGGTCCTCATCAGTTACAACATACTTATCAACCTCAACGGGCTCGGTGTAGCCATACTCCCAAACCACATTGCCATTTTCATCAAGCTTGTATATTGTTTGTTCCTCATCTTCGTACACGGGAACCTGCTTGATTGACTTGTCATCATTGTAAATATAGTCCTGAACAGTGATTTTCACTCCATCCTCGGGCAAGATATTGCGGTATTTTGCCACGATAGAGTCTGTGAGAGCATAATAGGGGTTAGACTCTGTGAAACCTGAACCACGAGAGTGGATACCGCCGTTACCCGAGAATACATTGTCAGTAAAATCATATACAATGGGGTCATAATCGGACTTGACAACCTGATCCATAATGGGAGCAGTCTGCTGAATCTCCTGCGTCAAAGGCTCACCGGTCTCCTCATCTACAACGGGCTCACCGGTCTCCTCATCAAGCACAGGAACAGTCAATTTAATGGCTTTGCCTTCTGCGTCAAGCAAGGCTGCTGTGAGACCACGACCAATCTCATCTACGCGCTGTTCTTGTACAGTGTCGGGTTCCCAGTAGAGTTTGTACTCCTTCTTCACACCGCTTTTGAGCACTGTCATTGCAAGTTCCTTGGCACCTGTCCAGCCTTCACGCTCCAAGCCCATTAAAGCCTCGGCAAAGCGCAAATAAACATTTTCGGGACGGTCAAGAATGATGTTGTTTGTCTCGTAGTTAAATTGTCTTATTTGACGTTTGTTATCACTTAGGTAAACATCATTGGCGTTATTCAAATTGAACTTAAGAATAATATTCTCATACAAGGTTTTATTAATATCAGTTTCATCTCTGCTCGCTGCAGTAGCCGAATAGAGACGAAGGTCTCCGGGCCACTTTTCACTCTTCACGATATAATCGGTGAATGATGTCTCGGTTTTGTAATAACGATAGTTATATACTTGACGATTGGACAAGCCTATGATTGCGGGTGAAGCCACTACTTGATTCAAGCCTACACCGCCTGTGGGGGCAAATACATCGGCAAGCTGTGATGTCATACCGGTATTCTCGTTATCGGCATAGTGGATAATTGAAACCATATATTCATCGTTTGACGAAAGACTACTTCTTATAAAGCGATTGATAAAGCTTGTACTAGGCTCGGTGTTCTTATCATCAGGTTTCTCTGTATAGTGTTGAGAGATGTGCATAATATCAGAATTCATATTATCCTCGGTGAGATATTTGTAGAAACACTGGGCAGCCTTTGCAAAATCACTATTGGGGTTGGGATAGGGCAAAGGATATGAGGTTGTCTCTGCCTTCAAAGAAGCACGCCACAAATAGAGCTCGCCAAGAAGCACACGAATAGGTGTAAAGAGCTTGCCGGTCATCTTCTTATCAACAAAATTGGGAATCTCCCACAAAGGCATCTGATATGCCTTGGGATTCTCATAACGTTCAATATCCTCAATGAGTTTATTGATAACGGTAATGTGGTCTGTGGGAGCTGCAGCCATAATCTCCTCAGCCTTGCTGTGTGTGAGCACAGGGTCGGTAAAATAGGGGATATATGCATGATTCTTTATCAACTGCAGGTATGTCCATGCACGAACACTCTTCACTGCAACATACTCACGCAACATGAGACGACGGTTGTCATACTCCAATGTTGTATCAACACGGGCAAGGAACACGTTACAGTTGTTGATGATAGAGAAGTAATCTTTTACATCAAGGTACTGGTTGTTCTGTGTGTCAAACTCGTAGTTGCTGATATCAAGAACATCATCAAGTGTCTTATTATTGGTAGCCAAGAGGTCGCCACGAAGTTCATTCAACAAGATGTGTCTGTCGCCAACCTTCTGAACCGATTTCAGAATACCCAATACCGAATATACC
>CAYRFX010000003.1:0-64777 GCA_964423665.1 uncultured Bacteroidaceae bacterium
AAGAAAAACAAACGCCTTGCGAAGGATTTGTACAGCGATGCCGCCAAAGCGGGAAGCAAGGAGGCGAAAAGAATTTTGGAGGAGTGGTAATTTTAATATTTATGGGCTGCAAATGCAGCCCATAAATATTAAATATAATCAACAGATGAAGAGCAGTTCGCGATACTTGGGCAGTGTCCATAGTTCGTTATCCACTACAAGCTCCAGCTTGTCGATGTGAGTGCGTATCTCTTCGAGCATGGGAGCTACGGTGTCGTGGTAGGCGATGGCTTTGTCGCGCTCGGTGATTATTTTGTTTGCCACTTTGCGACGTTCCACCATCTCGTGCACAAGACGGCGTATCTCGGAAACACGCATTGCCATCTCTTTTATAAGGGAGATATTTTCGGCAGACATTCTGTCGCCCTCCTCCTTGCCTATCACCTGCTCCATCTTTATCACGTTGTCCAATAATGAGCTTTGGTACTTTGTAGCTGTAGGGATTATGTGATTTAGGGCAAGGTCGCCAAGGACACGCGCCTCAATCTGTATCTTCTTTGTGTACATCTCCCATTTTATCTCGTTGCGGGCCTTAAGCTCGGTCTCGGTCATAACCTCCATTTTGCGGAACATCTCAACGCTTTCTTTGTCGAGATAACGGTCGAATACAATAGGTGCACTTGCCTCGCAGTCGAGCCCGCGTTTTATTGCCTCGCGCTTCCACTCCTCGGAGTATCCGTTACCATCGAAGCGCACTGGTTTGCTGTATTTTATGTATTTACGAATTATTTTTACAAGCGCATCTTCCTTTGCAACACCTTTATCAATGAGCGTATCAACCTCTTTTTTGAATATTGTCAGCTGCTCTGCCATTGCTGTGTTAAGGGCTATCATTGCGCTTGCACAATTCGCCTCGGAGCCCACGGCGCGGAACTCGAAACGGTTTCCGGTGAAGGCGAACGGCGATGTGCGGTTGCGGTCGGTATTGTCAATCATCAGTTCGGGAAGAGCCGGGATATTAAGACGTAATTCGCGTTTGCTCAGTATCTTTACAAGATCGTCGGCGGTCTCCATGTGATCGAGAATAGATGATAGATGCGAGCCCAAAAAGCTTGATATAATTGCCGGGGGAGCCTCTGCCGCGCCTAAACGGTGAGCATTTGCTGCCGACATTATGCTGGCTTTCAACAATCCGTTGTGGCGATATATCGCAGCAAGGGTATTTACTACAAAAGTTATGAAACGCAGGTTGTCTTTGTCTGTTTTACCGGGTGCCATGAGCAAGGTGCCGGTATCGGTTCCTAATGACCAGTTGTTGTGCTTTCCGCTACCATTAACGCCCTTGAAGGGCTTTTCGTGCAGCAGCACACGGAAACCATGGCGGCGTGCTACATCTTTCATCAATGCCATTATGAGCATATTGTGATCAACGGCAAGGTTGCACTCTTCGTAAATTGGTGCAAGCTCAAACTGATTGGGAGCTGCTTCATTGTGGCAGGTCTTTGCGGGTATTCCGAGTTTCATGGCCTCTATTTCAAGATCTTTCATGAAGGCTGCAACGCGTGCAGGGATAGAGCCGAAATAGTGATCCTCGAGTTGCTGGTTTTTTGCACTGTCGTGCCCCATCAAAGTGCGCCCGGTGAGCAGGAGGTCGGGGCGGGCAAGCAACATGCCCTCATCTACGAGGAAATACTCCTGTTCCCAGCCGAGATATGTTGTAACTTTCTTTACATTCTTATCAAAATAGCGGCACACATCGGTAGCAGCTTTATCAACGGCGCGGAGCGACTTGAGAAGGGGAGCCTTGTAGTCGAGAGCCTCACCTGTGTATGATATAAAAACTGTGGGAATACACAGGGTGTCGCCAATGAGGAATGCCGGAGAGGTGGGGTCCCATGCGCTGTAACCGCGCGCCTCGAATGTGCTTCGTATGCCACCATTGGGAAAAGAAGAGGCATCGGGCTCTTGTTGCACAAGCAACTTGCCGGAGAACTCCTCAATCACCCCACCCTTGCCGTCGTGTTCTATGAAGGCATCGTGCTTTTCGGCGGTGGTTTCGGTGAGCGGATGGAACCAGTGGGTATAATGTGTTGCTTTGTTTTCCACTGCCCATTTTTTCATACCCTCTGCAACGGCATCTGCAATAGAACTGTCGAAAGAGGCGCCATTATCTATCACATCTATAAGCCTGTTATATGTATCCTTGGGAAGATACTTGAACATCTTTTCGCGGTTGAATACTTTTATCGCATAATAATCTGATGGACGTTCTTCTTTATCGGGGACATTTATTGCACTCTTGCCGAATGCTGCGGTTACGACATCGAATCTCAGTTTTGACATATCTTATTACCTTATTATATTAATCACAACACTTGATATATGGCTGTGATTTTGAAAATTTTCTTTTTGTAAATTTATTAATCGTCGGCAAATATACACCCGATGCAGCCAAATGCAAAGAATTTTGCAAAAATTCCTCTGTTTTATTGAATATTTTTCTAAAAATACAGTTGTTTTTTGAAAAAAGGAAGGCTTTTTGGGGAATTTTTCCATAAAAGAAGGGTGATTTTTGAAAATATGGTTATTTTTTGGCGCTATGACATTTTGAAAGCTGTTTTGCTTTTATTTTTGTTTATTTTGTGATACGGATTAAAATTGCTAACTTTCTGATAAAATCAAAATACACAACTCGACATCGCCGAGATTGTTATTTATAAGATTTTCAAAATTAATTAATAAAAAAGTTCAAAAAAAATACACAACAAGAATTAAATTTAGATAACTTTGTGTGCAAGATAAAAAACTTATAAACACACAATATTATGCTTACGCAAATTATAAATGCGAAAATCCTTACACCACAAGGTTGGTTGAAGGACGGTTCTGTAATTATCAGAGACAACAAAATTTTAGAGGTAACAAACTGCGACCTTGCCGTAATAGGCGCAGAAGTCATTGACGCTAAAGGTATGTATGTGGTACCCGGTGGTGTGGAAATTCACATTCATGGTGGTGGCGGTTGCGACTTTATGGAGGGAACCGAAGAGGCTTTCCGTGGAGCAATAAAAGCCCACATGAAACACGGAACAACAAGTATCTTCCCCACCCTTTCATCTTCTACCGTGCCTATGATTGAGGCCGCTGCAGAGACTTGTACTAAGCTTATGGCAGAGCCCAACAGCCCGGTACTTGGATTGCACTTGGAGGGACACTATTTGAACATGAAGATGGCGGGAGGTCAGTTGCCCGAAAATATCAAAGACCCCGATCCTAATGAATACATTCCATTGGTTGAAAGATGGAATTGCATCAAGCGTTGGGATGCTGCCCCCGAATTGCCCGGTGCGATGCAGTTTGGTAAATATATCACATCAAAAGGAATTTTGGCATCTGTTGCACACACACAGGCAGAGTATGACGATATTCACGTTGCTCATGAGAATGGTTACACCCATGCGACACACTTCTACAATGCAATGCCCGGTTTCCACAAACGCCGCGAATATAAATACGAGGGCACAGTGGAAAGTATCTATTTGCATGAGGATATGACCGTGGAGGTTGTTGCCGACGGAATACACGTTCCTCCCACTATTTTGCGCCTTGTTCACAGAATTAAAGGCGTGGAGAAAGCTTGTGTAATCACCGATGCACTCGCCTGCGCTGCAAGCGACAGCACAACTGCATTCGACCCCCGTGTAATTATTGAAGATGGCGTGTGCAAGCTTGCCGACCGCACTGCTCTTGCAGGCAGCGTAGCCACTATGGACCGCTTGATTCGCACATTGGTGCAGAAGGCTGAGATTCCTTTGGAAGATGCCATTCGCATGGCATCGGAGACACCGTCAAAGATTATGGGTGTTTACGACCGCAAGGGTTCATTGCAGAAGGATAAGGATGCCGATATCATGATTCTTGACGAAGGCTTGAACATTCGCGCCGTATGGGCAATGGGACAGCTTGTTGAAGGCACATACAACTTGTAATCAACAAAACAGATTTTAACGAACAAGAACGTGGCTATATTTTAGCCACGTTCTTACAACAGAAGCGACTAAAAAAAATAATTTTGGTCGCTTCTGTTGTTATAATAACAAATCTTTCTCTTTGAAACAAAACAAACATAGGTGCATACTTGTTACTATATAAAGAGATTTACATCCTTTTTAATAAATATTGTGAAAAATAAAGAGGTAAATACCAATCGAAATAGTTATATTCGCGAGATTTAATTGTGTATCTTAATATAAATAAACAGGAAATGACAAACAACCCATTCTATAAACCATACGGAACTCCATTTAATGCTTTTCCTTATGACCGCATAACTTTGGAGCATTTTATCCCGGCAACAAAAGAGGGTATTAAGAGAGAGGAAGAAAACATTGAGAAGATTTGCAGCAATACAGCACCTGCAACATTTGAAAACACCATTGTGCCATACGAGCGCGGTGGCATAATGCTTGGTGATGTGATGTGCGCTTTTAATGCGCTGATATACTCACACAGCTACGATGAGATCGTGAAGGTGGAAGAGGAGATGCAACAGCTATACACAGAACACAGAAACAACATCACGCTTAATGCCGAATTGTTTGCACGCATAAAAAGTGTGTATGAAAATATGCCAGCAACACTCACCACGGAAGAAAAAAGACTCATTGAAGAGATATACACTTCTTTTGTGAGACAAGGTGCCAATCTTGTGGGAGAGGAGCGCGACGAGTATCGGGCACTGAGCAAGCAACTCACCATGCTGTCTCTTAAATTTCAGGAAAATATCATAAAAGACACCGACGCGTTCACTTTGCTGATAACCAAGGAGGAAGAACTGCAAGGATTGCCCGAAGACCTCATAGAGACTGCCACAAAAAGCGCAAAAGAGTGTGGTAAAGAGGGGTGGCTGTTCACGCTGCACCGCCCCAGCTACTTGCCGTTTATCACATTCTGCAAAAACCGCGAGTTGCGCAGGCAGATGTATATGGCATACAGCACCATTGGTGCAAAAGGAGACGAACACGACAACCGCGCTATTGTAAAAGAGATTGTAAATACCCGTTTGCAGCTGGCGCGTTTGTTAGGGTATAACACATACAGCGATTATATCCTCGCCGAGCGCATGGCTGGAACAACCGATGCAGTGTTTGCTATGCTCGGCAAGCTCACTTGGAGCTATCTGCCTGTTGCACGCAAAGAGATTGAAGAAATTAAGTTGTTTGCTGCAGAATGCGAAGGAGATGACTTCAATTTTGAGCCATGGGATTTTGCTTATTATTCCGAAAAGCTGAAAGAGAAAAAGTATAACATCAGCGATGAACTTGTACGCCCTTACCTCAATCTTGACCAGGCAATATATGGTGCTTTCTATCTGGCAACCCGCCTTTACGGAATAACCTTCAAGCAGAATCATGATATTCCCACATACAACCCCGATGTAAAGGTGTGGGAGGTTTATGACTACGATGGCACATATCTTGCACTACTCTATTGCGATTTTTACGCTCGCAAAGGAAAGCATGCCGGAGCGTGGATGGATTCGTTGAAGGCGCAATACAAAAATGCCGACGGCACGGATAATCGCCCGCATATTACTCTATCGACAAACTTCAGAAAGCCACTTCCCGGCAAGCCCACTCTGCTGAATTTTGATGAACTCAACACCTTGTTGCATGAGTTTGGTCATTGTCTGCATGGAATTCTGTCCAATGTAACTTATGCGAGCCTTTGCAGCCCAAATGTATTGTGGGATTTTGTGGAGATGCCATCACAGATAATGGAAAATTTCCTTTTTGAAGAGGAGTTTCTCAAGATGTTTGCCTTTCATCACGAAACTGGCGAGATTATTTCGCAAGAACTGCTCGACAAAATTCGCGATGCGCGCAACTTCCGTGCAGCCTACCAATGTATAAGACAGGTGGGGCTGGGGCTCATAGACCAGGCTTGGCACAATATATCAAAGCCTTTCGACGGTGATGTCTTAGAGTATGAACATGCCGCAACTGCTGCCATTAAATTATTGCCGGTGATGCCCAATGCCGGAATAACTCCACAGTTCAGCCATATTATGTCGGGTGGATACGCTGCCGGCTATTATAGTTACAAATGGGCCGAGATGCTTGATGCCGACGCTTTTGCACGTTTCAAGGAAGAGGGTGTATTAAATATGAAGGTGGCACAATCGTTCCGCGATAATATCCTTGCAAAGGGAGACACTGAGCACCCCATGGAACTGTATCTGCGTTTTAGAGGGCGCAAGCCGCAGATTGAAGCTTTGCTCGAAAGAGATGGGATAAAGAGTATATGCCCGCATTTTTAGAAGTTGCTTGAATAAAAAAACGGCGAAACATACGACTTCTATAAGAAATTATTTTTTAGAAATTCAAACAGCTTCTAAATAAAATTCTTATGAAAATGGAGATAAAAAAATTATTATTTGCAATTATGGCAGCACTCTCTTTTGTTGCATGCAACAACGAAGATGATGTGCAAGAGATATTTATCGACCGCAACTGGACGCTTGCTTTTATTCAGGAAGGTGGCGAAAAGAACATTCCCGAGAGTGCCGGCTATGTTCTCCTGTTCAAAAGCAACACATTTACACTGACCACCCCCGGCAATGCTACGATAAGCGGAAACTGGCATGCCGACGGCGGGTCGCGTACATTCCGTTGCAACAATATAAAAACAAACGGAAATATCGGCAACGATAATATTGCAAAGAAAATGAGAAACATGTTGCAAAATGCAGTTTTATATGAAGGAGATACAAATTACCTGCAGATAATTGTGCAACCCGGAAATGCATTTATGCAGTTTCATAACAAATAAATAATATAATGGCTATGGAAAACAGGAAGAAACAGAGAGAACTTGATTTAAGATATATGCGCATGGCAGCCATCTGGGCCGAAAACTCTTATTGCCAACGCCGCAAAGTGGGTGCACTCATTGTTAAAGATAAGATGATTATTTCAGATGGTTACAATGGTACACCCGCCGGTTTTGAGAATGTTTGCGAAGATGAGAATGGGCTCACAAAGCCTTATGTGTTGCACGCCGAAGCCAATGCGATAACAAAGATTGCACGCTCAGGAAACAGCAGTGAGGGTGCCACTTTGTATGTTACGACATCGCCATGCATAGAGTGCTCTAAATTGATAATTCAGGCAGGAATAAAGCGTGTGGTTTACAGTGTGAAGTATCGTGTTACCGACGGGCTCGATCTCCTTGAGAGAGCCGGTGTGGAGACCGTCTTTTTGCAGGAAAACGAAGAATAGCCTTTTATGAAAAAGTTTACACCCACCTTGATTGTGCTCTTCACTCTTTTGGGAGTGTTGGCGGGTATATATATATCATCGGGCAAGCAGCAGACCATTCTGATAAGCACTGCGGGAGCAAACAAGGTTGACGAATTAATGCAACTGGTGCATTACAACTATGTAGATTCGCTCAGCATGGAGGAGATTATAGAAAAGACTATGCCCAAGATTTTGAGCGAGCTTGACCCTCATAGTAAATATATCCCGGCTGCCGAGCTGGAGGCTACAAATGCCGACCTTGCAAGCAGTTTCAGTGGAATAGGAATAAGATTCACCATTCAAGAAGATACGGTAAATATAAGTGATGTGATACGCGGGGGACCATCGGAAGAGGTTGGTCTCATGGCTGGGGATTGCATTATAAAGGTAAATGACACCCTTTTTGTGGGCGATATTTGCACCGAGGAATATGCAATGAAAAAACTTAAAGGCCCCAAAGGAAGCAAGGTGAAACTAAGCGTAAAACGATATGGCGAGAAAGACTTGCTCCACTTTAACATTGTGCGCGGTGATATTCCGCTTGAAAGTATTGAGGCAGCATATCTCATTGATGGAAAATGGGGATATGTGCAGGTAGAACGTTTTGCCGAACAGACTTTCACGGAGTTCATTATTGCAATAGCAAAAATATTGCAGAAGAATTGCAAGGGATTGATTATCGACTTGCGTGGGAACGGTGGTGGCTACATGGGCGTTGCACTGCAAATGGCAAATGAATTCCTGAAAAAAGGAGATGTTATCGTTTACACCGAGGGCGTAAACTCGCCTCGTAATATTGATTATGCCAACGGAAGGGGTAACCTGCAAAGTATCCCCCTGGTGCTGCTCGCAGATGAGAGTTCCGCGTCGGCAAGCGAGATTCTGGCAGGTACCATTCAGGATAATGACCGTGGAACAATAATAGGACGCAGAACCTTTGGTAAAGGGCTTGTTCAGCAACCATTTGAGTTCAAGGACGGCTCGGCTGTGCGCCTCACTATTGCACGCTACCACACACCTTCGGGACGTTGCATACAAAAACCATATACCAAGGGAGATGACGAAGAGTATGCCATGGATATAATTAAGCGTTACGAGCGTGGGGAGTTCTTCTCGCAAGACAGCATACACCAGAATGATTCACTTGTGTATAAGACCTCCATTGGACGTGCGGTTTATGGCGGTGGCGGTATTATGCCCGATATTTTTGTGCCGAGCGATTCTACAAGATATACCCCATACCTCTCCGATGTCTTAAAGAAACGATTGATTGCAGCGTTCACTTTCAAATATTGCAAGGAGCATCGCAACAGTTTGAAGAGATATAACGGATATGAAGAAATTGTGGCGTATATGAGCAAAAATTCTGCTGTTGATGAATTTGTGGCATTTGCTGCAGAAAAGGGCATAAAGCTGCCTGCTGAGCAAGCTGCAAAGTCGCGAAGCATGCTTGTTGAACTTTTGAATGCGAATATAATATACAATATCCAGGGCATGCTTGAGCATGTGAAATATATTAATCTTACCGACGAGACTGTACTGAAAGCCATTGAAGTGCTTAATGCCGGCAAAGCTTTTCCCGAGGCGCCGAGTGATGTCAATGAGAAAGTAACAGACTGAGTGTCTTAAAGAAGATAAAGCAAGTTTAGAGCAAAAAGGGTGTTATTTTATATAATTTATATTATATTTGCATATATATATATAATTCAGCGGGTTATGCCCGGGAACAGAATGAACAAAACAACTGAATATGAATAAAAAAGTTTTTGTATCGGGGTGCTATGACATGTTGCACTCGGGGCATGTTGCCTTCTTCAAAGAGGCATCACAACACGGAGATTTGTATGTGGGAATTGGCTCGGACAGCACAATCCAAGATCTTAAAAACCGCAAGACAATAAACACAGAGGAAGAACGTCTTTATATGGTTAAGGCTATTCGTTATGTAAAAGATGCTTTTGTAAACTCGGGAAGCGGTATAATGGATTTTGCCGAAGATGTAAAGGCTCTAAAGCCGGACATCTTCTTTGTCAATACCGATGGATATACACCCGAAAAGAAACGATTCTGCGAAGAGAATGGTATTGAACTGAAGGTAAGCACCAGAATTCCTGAGGCAGGGCTCCCTACCCGCTCTACCACAGCCCTGCGTCAAGAGTGCAAAATTCCTTATCGCATAGACCTCGCAGGCGGCTGGCTCGACCAGCCTTATGTAAATAAGTATGCCGAGGGACCTGTACTTACAATAAACATTGAGCCCGATTATGATTTCAACAATCGCAGCGGCATGAGTACTTCTTCGCGTAAAGCAGCTATTGAGATGTGGCATATCGATATTCCGAAAGGCGACAGAGAGGTTCTTGCAAAAGAGCTGTTCTGTTTTGAGAATCCTCCCGGTTCGCCATATATAAGTGGTTCGCAGGATGCTATCGGTGTTGTTATGCCGGGGCTTAATCGTTTGAACTACAAAGATGAGAAATATTGGCCCAGCGAGATTAAGAGTGTAAAAGACAATGATATTCTTGATTTTATAGAAAAGAATATTTGGCTCATTCCCCTATCGCCACGCAAAGGAGATTACGACGTGCTCGCCAATACCAAAATTGACAAGGAGGGAGCCGAACGGCTTGCAAAAGCTGCAAATGATTGCTGGCAAGCTGTTAATAATAAGGATATTGATGCATGGGGAAAAGCTACTACTGAATCCTTCCGCGCACAAATTGCAATGTTCCCCAATATGGCTCCCGACTATGTGATGGAGAGCATAAACGAATATATAAATGATGTGAAAGGTATCAAGATAACTGGTGCCGGCGGAGGCGGTTATTTGGTTATCATTAACGACAAACCTATTAAAGACGCTTTACAAATCAGAATACGCCGTAATTAAAACAGCCAAGGGTGTGCCAAAATATTTTTTGTACACCCTTTTGGTTGTATTTATAGAGAATTATATAATGCAGGTATCAGCAGTAACGGATATGTTTTTTGAACTCATACGCTTGGGCATAGGTACAAGCGATGGTTTCAATTACTCCCCCACCGAAAAAGAGTGGGAGTTGCTTTTTGAACTCTCCCGCAAGCAGACTCTTGTGGGTATTGCTTTTCTGGGGGTAGAAAAACTGCCAAAAGAGAAACTTCCGCCAAGAAATTTGTTGCTTGGGTGGCACAATTATTGCTTGCAAATCAAGCAACAGAATACTAAACTGAATATACTTGCTGCCAAAATAGGTGAAAAGTTCAAGAAAGAGGGCTTCAGAAACACGATATTGAAAGGACAAGGGGTTGCCGCGCTGTATGACCAACCTTCCATGCGCACTCCCGGCGATATCGACATATGGCTCGAAGGCGGGAGAGAGAAGATCTTGAACTATGTCAAGCAGTTTCTACCGGAATGCCGTCCCGTATATCATCATGTTGATTTCCTTGCGATTGAGAATGTGAGCGTGGAGGTACATTTTACGCCTACATGGATGAATTGCTATTTTACAAACAAAAAACTACAAAGTTTTTTTGAAAATGAGAGTGAAAGGCAATTTACGAACAGCATAAATCTTGGAGATAATGCGGGAGAAATCAATGCCCCCACAAACGCGTTTAACCGCATATATATATTGCTGCACATTTACAGGCATCTGTTCCAGGAAGGTATAGGACTTAGACAACTGCTCGATTATTATTATGTATTGAAACAAGGCTTCACCGCTGAGGAAAAGGCCGAGTGCTTGAACTTGTTGAAAGATTTCAAGTTGTTGCGCTTTGCAGGTGCCACAATGTATGTTCTTAAAAAGGTTTTTAATATTGACGATGCCTTTCTTTTGACCGAGCCACTTGAAAAGGAGGGAGAGTTCCTGCTCAATGAGATTATGGTTGCCGGTAATTTTGGGAAGTACAGCCCACGCTACAAGAACGATATGAGCAACTCGCTAATTAAGCGTGCCATGAGCAAGAGTATGCATCATATGACTTTTATTGGCAGCTACCCGAGTGAGACACTTTGGGGGCCTTTGTTCAGAATATGGCACTTTTTCTTCAAAAAGAGACTAAAATCAAAAATATGATAAAAAGATTCATAACCGCAACTGCTCTTGCTACTGCTTTTTTCACCGTGCAGGCACAAGATATTAGATACAGAGTGGAAACTACGGGTACTTATGCGACGGAGGATACACCACCCACTTGGCATCTCTCCAACAGGCAGGGATTGAGCGGCGACAAAGCCGGTTTTGCATACATGCGCGCCGGGCTTGCCGGTGATTGCATACTTGGCAAGAAAGGGCTTTCTCTCTCATGGGGCGTGGATATGATTGCCGGTGAAGGGCTCACTTCCACCATTTTTGTGCAGCAGGCTTTTGCAGATGTCAGTTGGAAGATGTTTACCCTCTCCATGGGACAAAAGGAGAGATGGGGCGAGCTGAAAAATCACAGAATATCAACCGGAGGGCTTGTTGAGAGTGGCAATGCACGCCCAGTTCCGCAAATACGCATTGAGGTTCCCGAGTATTATGATTTTTTCGGCACCAATGAGTGGTTCAAGATTCGCGGACATTTAGCATATGGCTGGTTCAGCGATGGAGAGTGGCAAAAGGATTGGGTGGCAACAGGAAAAGCACATACTGTGGGGGTGAGATATCACTCAAAAGCAATTTTCTTCAAGGTGGGCAAGGAGAAGAAGTTTCCCTTGTCATTTGAATGGGGATTGCAGATGGTTGCACAATTTGGCGGTGCTATATACAACAGACTGAATATTGAGGGAGAAAACAGCAAGAACCCTACCCGATTGAGAGACTACTTTAAGGCTTTTGTACCAAGCAGCGGAGATGATCAATATTCCGATTTTGACAGGGTTAATATTGCGGGCAATCATGTTGGGAGCTGGCATGCGGCAGTTAATTGGAATAATGACAGTTGGAATCTGCGCACCTATTATGAGCATCTGTTCGACGATCATTCACAGATGTTTATGGAGTATGGTGTGTGGACCGAACAGCTTGTGGGTGTTGAGCTCAAATTGAAAAAGTTCAAATGGATAAAAGGTGTTGCCATTGAATATTTCAATTTGAAAAATCAAAGTGGACCGGTGTATCACGACAAGACAGACAAAATACCCGACCAAATAAGTTGTCGCGACAACAATTACAATCATGAGTGGTATAATGGCTGGTTCAACTATGGAATGATAATGGGAACACCCCTTGTAACATCACCAATATACAACGAGGACAGGATTCTTAATTGTTATAACAACCGCGTGGAGGCGTTCCACATTGGTATTGAGGGCGAGCCGACAGAAGAATGGGCATACAGGTTGTTATTTACCCATTCAAATAATTGGGGAACATACAAAGACCCTTTCACAGACATAGAATCGAACACTGCCGGGCTTGTGGAGGTCGCATTCAAACCTCGTAAACTCAACGGCTGGGGTGTGAAAGCTTCATACGCCTTTGACAACGGCAGCCTTCTTGGCAACTGCCGTAGCGGAATGCTTACAATAAGCAAATGTGGAATTATCAATCTCAAAAACAAGAAGAAATGAAAAAAATCATAATATTTTTATTGACAACAATGCTCTTTACAGCATGTCAAAAGGAAGATGATAATGGTGATTTGGGAGGTTTCTGGAAAATTACGGAGATTCAGGAGGAAGGCATGCCACCCGTAAATACAGTAAACGAGAATCGTTTCTGGGGTATTCAGCTGAATCTGCTTGAGATAAGGGTTACTCACTCAGAGAGGCATTATTGCCGTTTCCAGCACGTCGAAGACTCGCTTTTTGTGCAGACAATTGACGATGATTCTGATTTGCGGGTATATGGCATATACAACAACGGAAATGAGAGATACGGAGTTGTACATTTGAATAGCAAAAGTATGATTCTGCGTTCTAAATATGCAAAAGTAACATTCAGAAAATTTTAATCACCCGGTAAAGAAGTGTGAATTTTATAGAAAGGATTAGAATATGAAGATTATATTATTATCGGGAGGCAGCGGACAGCGTCTTTGGCCTCTGTCAAACAGTACACGTTCCAAGCAGTTTTTGCGTTTGCTGCCCGCACCTGATGGTGGCACCGAATCAATGGTGCAAAGAGTATATCGCCAGATAGAGAATGCAAAGCTCACAGATAGTATAACAATAGCAACAAGTGCAGCTCAACGCGATTCAATAACCACACAGATTGGCAACGAGGTTGCGCTGGTCACAGAGCCCGAAAGACGCGGAACCTTCCCGGCGATAGCTCTTGCCTCTGCTCACCTGCTATTCAATGAAGGGTGTGACAAAGAGGAGGTTGCCGTGGTTGTTCCATGCGACACATACACCGATGACGAGTACTTCAGTACAATACGTTCCATTGCGGAAGTGATTGAGAATAATGATGCAGAACTTGCCCTTGTGGGAATAAAGCCTACAGGTCCTTCGTCTAAATATGGTTATATTTTGCCTTTGCAAAAAGATGAGAATGGTGTGCAGATGGTAAAACGTTTCACCGAGAAACCAAGCAAAAAACGTGCTGAGCAGCTGATAGCCAATGGCGCGATGTGGAATGGTGGCGTATTTGCGTTCAAGCTTGGATTTATTGAGGATATAATAAACCGATATATTGATGCGACATCATTTGAACAGGTGCAGAAGGATTATTGCAAACTGCCTGCTGTGAGTTTTGATAACGAGGTTACAGAAAAATGCCATTCGGTTGCAGTTATCACATACAATGGAAGATGGAAAGACCTTGCCAGCTGGAAGGCTCTATCGGAGGAGCTGCCCGACAAGCACATAGGCAATGTGATGCAAGGAGATGGTGTAAGCAACACCACTATAATAAATGAGCTGGAGTTGCCCATTGTGTGCGATGGAATAAAAGATGCTGTGGTTGTTGCAGGTTACGAGGGTGTGCTCGTGTGCAGCAAAAATGCCTCGGAGAATATTAAACAGTATGTTGAGAAGGTTGCAACCCGCCCGATGTTTGAAGAACGCCGCTGGGGAACATACAAGGTTATAAATACCACAAGATACAGCGACGGATTCTGTACCTTGACAAAAGAGCTGAAACTGAATGCCGGCTGTAATATCAGTTATCAAATACACCGCCACCGCGACGAGGTGTGGACCTTTGTAAACGGACGTGGTTTGCTGGTGATTAATGGTGTGGTAACTGAGGTTTCCAGAGGAAGTGTCGTGCATATTAAAAAAGGACAACTACATGCAGTGCGTGCCATAACCGACCTTGAATTTATTGAGGTACAAACCGGTGATATTCTTGTAGAAGAGGATATTGAGCGTTACGCCTGGGAATGGAAATAGTGGGCGGAAATGAATCTTGAGCTATTTATAGCCAAAAGGCTTTATGCACTGCGCAAGGGCGGTAAAAAGATTTCACGCCCCGCAATAACCATTGCACAATGGGGAGTATCAATAGGAATTATAGTGATGATGCTCTCGCTGGCTATCGTTGTGGGATTCAAGAATGAGGTGCGGAATAAAATTATCGGTTTCGGCGGACACATACAGATTAATAATTATGAGGCTGCCGCTGATGGAGATTCGTTCGTTACAATTACCGATGAGGATATTGAGAATATAAAAAAGTGCACCGGGGTTTCGCATGCACAGCGTTTTGTTCAAAAACCCGGCTTGCTTGCGGTGGGTGATGAATATGAGGGGGTCATTGTAAAGGGCGTGGGCAAGGAGTATGATCTCTCTTTCTTCACGCAGCATCTTGTGAATGGTGCTATACCCCACTCCAACGATTCATTAAAGGAACATTGGATTGTTCTTTCGGCCAGCATGGCAAAAAGGCTTGACTGCAATACCGGTGACAAAATCAATGTCTATTTTATCCATGATAACATAAGAGCGCGGCGCATGCTTGTTGCCGGCATATATGAGACCCATTTACAGGAGATGGATCGTCTTTTTGCCATCACAGACATTGAAACCACCCGCCGCCTTAATGGGTGGAATAAGGAACAAGCGAGCGGAGTTGAGATTTCCGTGACCAATTATGAAGATCTTGAACAGACACGCAGCAATATGGCTGCGATGGTTTCCAATATTGCGTTTAGAGAACGACAAAATCTTTATATTCAAACTATTGAGGAGGCAAACCCGGCTCTTTTTGCATGGCTTGGAGTGCTTGACCAAACCGTTTGGGTCATTTTGATATTGGTGCTTGGCATCGCCGGCTTTACAATGATATCGGGGCTGCTTATTCTTATCTTGGAAAAGAGTAATCTTATTGGAATTTTGAAAGCTGTGGGAGCACAAAATGTTTCCATAAGAAAAATATTTCTCTATTATGCCTGCTTTATAATAGGCAGAGGCATGCTGTGTGGGAACCTTATTGCTGTGATTCTATGCTTGTTGCAGCAGCATACCGGAATTGTGGCGTTAGACCCGGAGCTGTATTATATGAATCGCGTACCGATAGAATTTTCATGGGTTATGATACCTATGAATCTCTTTATGTTTGTTCTGTCGGTAGCAATCCTGTTGCTTCCATCAATGCTTATTTCGAAGATTGAGCCAAGCAAAGCCATTAAGTTTGAATAAAAAAAAGAGCTTAGGCTCTTTTTTTTATTCAAAATCGGTTGATAGAACACTCTTGGGCAAAGGGCGACAATTATAACCAAAAGCCATTGCTTCGCCATATGCGCCTGCCGAGCGTATTGCCATGATATCTCCACGTTGGGTTTCGGGTATCTTACGGTCCTTGCAGAATACATCTGATGACTCGCAAATGGGACCTACGACATCATAGACCTCATCGGCTTTGTGCGATGAGAGGTTTTCTATTCTGTGATATGCGCTGTAAAGTGCAGGACGAACAAGATCGTTCATTCCTGCATCAACTATAATAAATTGCTTGCAGGTTCCTTTCTTTATGTATGTGGCACGGGTAATGAGCGAGCCGCATTGTGCAACAAGGCTGCGACCGAGTTCAAAATGTACCTGCTGCCCGGGGAAGAGTTTCAGGTGTTGAGCATATGTGGAAAAGTAGAGTGCAAAATCGGGGATATTATATTTGTCGGGAGCATCGTAACGAATACCAAGCCCGCCTCCCACATTTATATGTGGCAATATAAGACCGCGTTTTTCGCTTAGCATTGTCTGCAACTCGTTTACTCTGCCACAGAGAGCTATAAAGTCGTCCATCACAAGTATCTGGGAGCCTATGTGGAAATGTAACCCTATGAGTTTTACATTCTCTTTCTCCTCAATGGCATCTATCACCTCGTCGAGCTGTTCATAATTTATACCGAACTTATTTTCGGCAAGCCCGGTGGTGATATTTGCGTGTGTGTGTGCCCCGATATTGGGGTTTACGCGAATAGCAACCTGTGCCACCACCCCACGCTCGGCTGCAAGTGTGTTAATGGCATCGATCTCGGGAATCGATTCTATATTGAAACAGAATATTCCTGCATCGAGTGAGAGAGCTATCTCTTTATCGGTTTTTCCTACACCGGCAAATACTATATGAGCAGGGTTCACACCCGCTTCGAGGGCTGCAGCCACCTCCCCGCCGCTAACACAATCGGCCCCAAAGCCGTTTGCTGCAATAATCTGCAGCAAACGGGGATTGAAGTTTGCCTTTATGGCATAATGGACATTAAACCCTTGATGCTTGGAAACCTCTTTTGAGATTGTGTCGAGAGTCTTTTTCAAAAGCTCAACATCATAATAATAGAAAGGGGTTTCGATGCCGGCAAATGCCTCTATGGGAAATTTTGTTTTCATCAAAATTATTTCTCGTTATTAAAGATGTTGTTGCTCAAGGCACGCAATGCACGCACCTTATCCTCTTCACGGATGAGGAAAGATATATTGTAGTTGCTGCCGCCATATGAAACCATGCGAACGGGTATATCTTTCATCGCCTCCATTGCGCGTGCCTCAAAACCGGTGTTCTCCCAGTTGAGGTCGCCCACCACGCAAATGATGCACATGTTTTTATCAACGGTAACGGTACCATACTTTTGCAACTCATCAACAATCTGTTCGAGCTTGCGGTCATCGTCTATTGAAACAGAAACGCCAACCTCTGATGTACAAATCATATCTATTGAGGTCTTATAGGTTTCAAAGATTTCAAAAACCTTGCGCAAGAAACCATATGCAAGCAACATGCGCCCCGACTTTATTTTTATGGCGGTGATATTCTCCTTTGCAGCAATGGCCTTAATCTCTCCGGGGCAGGTGAGGTTGTTATCAATGAGGGTTCCCTCGGCTGTGGGGTCCATTGTGTTAAGCAGGCGCACGGGTGTGCCGGTGAGTTTCGCAGGAAGAATACATGTGGGGTGCAGAATTTTTGCGCCAAAGTAGGCAAGCTCTGCCGACTCCTCAAAATGAAGGTGATGCACGGGTGAGGTGTTATCTACAATGCGAGGGTCGTTGTTATGCATTCCGTCAATATCGGTCCAAATCTGCACCTCATCGGCATTTACTGCGGCACCTATGAGGGTTGCTGTATAGTCGCTGCCTCCACGTTGCAGGTTATCGATGTGTCCTTCGTGATTGAGGCAGATAAATCCTTGCGCAATGTATATCTTTCCTTTTGCCTCCAAATCCACCAAAGGCAGCAAGTGGGTGCGGATATATGCAAGGTCGGGCTCGCCATTGGCTCCCAGACGCATGAATGAGAGAGAGTCGAGCAGTTCTGCATCAAGCCCCTTTTCACGCATATAAAGTGTAACCATATTGGTTGAGATAATCTCTCCCTGTGCCACAATCTCCTTTTCGAGATTGGTATCGAGTTGTTTGAATGCCAAAGAACGCAGGTGGTTGAATATTTCATTCACTTTTGTTGTTGCAGCAGCTGCAGCTTCGGCAGTCTCGTATAACCCTTTTATTGTTTGGCGGTATTTATCCTGCAATATATTGGCGTGCTCGCAAGCACCATTAGGATTACCGTTGCGCAGGTAGTTGGTAAACTCTATCAATGAGTTTGTAGTTCCTGACATTGCTGATAGAACCACAATTTTTGTCTCGCCGTCCGAGATAAGGCGTACAACATTCTGCATACGCTCTGCCGAGCCCACAGATGTTCCACCAAATTTAAGTACTTTCATATATTTTACAGTTTTTAATTATTATTCTTCAAATAAAGATGTTTGCTTGCCCGTTTCGCGCATGCTTTTCATTAGGCGCATCTTGCCCTCGGAACAGCAGTATTCGGTGCCCGGGTATGTGGTGAGCCACTGTTCGTTGTGAGTTATCATGAGCACGGCACTTTTCTCTTCGTGGCATATTCTATGCAATAGGCGCATTATATAGTTACCGGTTTCGGCATCAAGATTACCGGTGGGTTCATCGGCGAGAATTAATGCGGGACGGTTGAGAATGGCACGGGCAATAACTATACGCTGTTGCTCACCACCCGATAGTTCATGAGGCATCTTATAGCCTTTCTGTGGCAAACCCACAAGATGAAGGACTTCGCGAATACGTTTCTCACGCTCCTGTTTGCTTTTCCAACCAGTACTGCGCAATACAAAATCAAGATTTTCATTTACATTGCGGTCGGTGAGCAGCTGAAAATCCTGAAACACAATACCTATGCGTTTGCGCAGCGCTTGCAGTTTCTTGCTTCGCAGGTTGCGTAGGTCATACTCTCCAAAAACCGAGGCTTCGCCATCTATAATATCCACCTCTCCGTATATGGTTTTAAGCAAAGTGGATTTTCCCGAACCCACGGCACCCACTATATATGCAAACTCACCCTGTTCAAGAGTGAATGACACATTTTCCAGAATAATCTTGGAATCTATGTGTATATCGACATTTTTATATTTTACTATTGCCATAAATTTGTTTCGATTTGTGCACAATCTATCATATTATGCAAAAATATAGAGATTTTTTCTAAATACTGCATTATAGGGGTGCAAAAATGGTTTTTGAAAAGGATTTTTCACAATTTGCAATCGCCGTACACCGAAAAAATGTAAAATATTTATAAATGATAAAAAGCAAGGTTATTTTAATTAAAAATTTTCTATATCTTCGCATAATAATTTTGACTGAAATACAATGGCTGAAT
Organism: uncultured Bacteroidaceae bacterium; assembly: GCA_964423665.1. Lineage (GTDB taxonomy): Bacteria > Bacteroidota > Bacteroidia > Bacteroidales > Bacteroidaceae > HGM04593. The sequence continues at coordinate 19,325 of CAYRFX010000003.1, forward strand.
ACACATCGGTACTCTTTAAGAAGGTGCCAAAATATATGCTTGAAAAAAGGAACCAAATTATTATGGTTCTTTTTGTTTCAATCTTTGCTATCGGATTTATCAATGTTTATCAGCCGTTTGGCTCCGATACATGGATAGATAATAACAAGATTACTACCACGGTTTATTTCCTGTGGTCGATAGTTCTTGTGAGTATAGGAATGATTGTTGTTGCAATAAGCCGTGTTGTAATGTACCAGTTCTCGCGCAAGCCGAATCATGGTATAACAATAATGAAATATATTGGCTGGGTTTTTATCGAGTTGTTGCTGTTATCGGGTGCATTTACTATTCTTGCGCTTATAGTAAAGGAGAATTTGCACCTTCCCACCAATGACCCTATGGAGATTTATATAAATGCCATAAAAAACACTATCTGCATTTTATTTATTCCTTATATCCTTTGTATCCTGTTCTTCTCATACCAGGAGCGTTCAGCAAAATTGAAGGAGTTAATGAATGAAAACATCGGCTTCAAGTCGAGCTCACTAATATCCATCAGGGATTCACGTGGCGTGTTGCAGCTGTCTGTTGCAAAGGAGAATCTTATCTATATCGAGTCGGCTGATAACTATATATGTATATGGTATTTGAAAAATGAACTGCTGAAAAAACAGCTCATGCGCATCACCATGAAAGACATAAGCGAGCAGCTTGCCGACACAAATGTTGTACGTTGCCATCGTTCATACATGGTAAACCTTGACCTTGTGAAAGTGATACGCCGCGAGAAAGAAAATTTGTTTCTTGAGCTTGGGGTTCCCAATGTAAGAGAAATTCCCATCTCCAAGACTTATGGTGAGCAGATATTGCGCCGCCTTGTACCTATTTCATAAAATATTTGTTTTAATAATGAAAAAGATAGCTATTTTTGCATCGGGCAGTGGCTCTAACGCCGAGAATATTGCAAACTATTTCAAAGAGAGCAAAGAAGTGGAAATTGCACTGATTGTTGCAAACAACCCCGAGGCTTATGTGATTGAACGTGCACGCAAGCTAAACATTCCTTGCGAAATTGTGACCAAAACCGATTTCATGGCAGCCGATGGCATTGTTGATATGATGCATCGCTACGGAATTGATTTTATTGTGCTTGCCGGATTCCTTTTGCTTGTTCCCAAAAAACTCATCGATGCATACCCCTCTCGCATTGTAAATATTCACCCGGCCCTGCTGCCCAAGCATGGTGGCAAAGGCATGTATGGAGACCGTGTACACAAGGCTGTTGTTGAGTGTGGAGATACTGAGAGTGGAATAACAATACACCTCATTGATGCGGAATATGACAAAGGTACCACCTTCTTTCAGGCAAAATGCGCTGTATTACCCACAGACACGCCCGATGATGTTGCAGCAAAAGTGCATGCGTTGGAATATGAACATTTCCCTCATGTTATAGAAGAGATTTTGCAGCAACTGAATTAACGCTGTGAATAATCAGTTATAAAGCAAGGCGGTGTATCATAATTAACAAACCTAAATGGGCTGTGCCAAATATTGCATTTTGACACAGCCCATTTTATATTCAGGAATGATTATCTTTTACTGAGCAAGGCTCTCAAGTTCCTTCATCTTATCGGCCATATTAAGATTGTAGTAACAGTTTGTGAGGCTGTTGAGCCACAAATCTTTGCGGTCGGGAACCAGCTCGCGCAATTTCTCAAAATGAGGCAACGCTGCACCGAAAAGACCATTAAGCACCTCTTTGTCTTTCTTCATCCTTGCACGGTCAATCTTTGCTGAAGACTGGCTTGCACTATAATCGTGCGCCTTAGCAATATATGTACGACCTAAGTTGGTGTGTGCATCGGTGAAGTTGGGGTCCATTTCCAAGGTTTTTTTGTACCATGTGATAGCTGTATCAAGGTCTTTCTGCTGCTGTGCAATGTAACCCTTCAGATAAACAAACAAGGGGTTTGCAGGGTCATTTGCCATGAGTTCGTCGGCAAGAGCATTGAGTTCGTCACGTTTACCGGCATTGTCATAGTACTGGATAAGAGTCTGATAGAAGAATGGATCGGCGGGGAACTCAACAACACCCTCCTTCAACAGATTAACCCATTTAACAGTATCGCCCATTGCGCTGTATGCAGTGGCTTTGTAGCGATATACAGTTGTAGCTTTTGCTGAGTCCATTGCTGCATAGTCGGCAAACTTCAAAACCTTTGAGTAATCCTCGAGACGCATACCGCAAAGCACCGCATTGTATGCAGCACTCACGTTGTACACCTTCTCGGCAGGCTGTATGAGGCTTGCAAGGAGTTTGTGGTCTGCCAATTCTATGTATTTTGCAAATTGCTCAAATGATTCGTTGTATTTTCCCTGATTGTAATAGTATGAACCACCGTTATACATCTGATTGCGGTTCTCCAAGAGAGCTACCTTTACAAATTCAGTATATTTAGGCGCTACCTTGCCCTTCTTATCGGGCAGATTGTCGAGCGAATCGCATACCTGCAAATCGGAAATCAACTGCACGCAGTTTGAATAGAGTTTGTTCATATCTATCTGTCCACCGGCAACACGCGAAGCGTTGTCGCGGTCAACAATAGCTTTGAGAGCCTGTGTTTTTACATACCATACATAAGCATCACCATTAACCAAGGGACTTTCGGTGCATGCGTTCACCTTGCTGAGAGCTGCATCGGGGTTGTCGAGAATGAGTTTCTCGGCGGTCTTTGCCTCGGTCATCAAGGCTTTAATCTGCTTTTTCTGGGCTATAAGCTCTTCTTTTGAAAGTGCCTGTCCGAAGGCTATCGCGGTGGACAAGAGCATTGTCATAGTAAATACCAGCTTTTTCATTTTACATTAGTTTGTTAGTTATTGATTTGTTCTGTATTATCTGAGTTTACCTCATTCTCTTCGGTGTTTTCTGGAACCTCCTCAACCTCTTCGCGAGTAACTTTGCATACTGAACCTATGCAGTCGTTCTTCTTTCCAAGATTAATTACTTTCACACCTTGTGTTGCACGACCTATCACAGGAATCTGCTCCACTGCGGTGCGTATGGTGATACCCGACTTATTGATTATCATCAAATCGTTCTCGTTATTCACGTCCATGATAGCCACAAGCTGACCGGTCTTGTCGGTTACTTTGAGAGTTTTAACACCCTTGCAACCACGGCTCACCGTGGGATAATCCTCACACTTAGAGCGTTTGCCGTATCCCTGCTCCGAGAGCACAAGCAAGCTGTGTTCGTCGCCGGCATCTTGCGGCAATATTACCATGCCTACAACCTCATCGCCCTCGTCAAGTGCCATACCTTTGACACCTGTTGCGGTACGTCCCATTGAGCGCACTGTATTTTCGTTGAAACGAACAGCACGACCGCTTCTGTTGGCGAGAATAATATCGCTGTTGCCATCGGTCAAAGCTACTGAAATCACGCGGTCATCTTCACGTATTCCGATTGCAAGAATACCATTGGTGCGGGGGCGTGAATATTGCTCAAGAGAGGTTTTCTTAATAACACCCTGCTTGGTGCAGAATATAATGTTGTGGCTCTCTATGAAGTTCTTGTCGGCGAGAGTCTTCACTCGTACAAATGCATTTACCGCATCATCGCTCTCAATGTTGAGCATATTTTGTATTGCACGACCCTTTGAATTCTTATTACCCTCGGGTATCTCATATACTTTGAGCCAATAGCATTTTCCGCGCTGTGTGAAGAACAGCATGGTGTTGTGCATGGTGGCTGTGTATATATACTCAATAAAATCGGCGTCACGTGTATCGCTGCCCTTTGAGCCTACACCGCCACGGTTCTGGCTGTGATATTCGCTCAATGGAGTGCGCTTAATGTAGCCGAGGTGAGAGATTGTGATTACCATCTCGTCATCGGCATAGAAGTCTTCGGGATTGAAATCATTTGAAGCTGTGTAGTCTATGCGACAACGGCGCTCGTCGCCATACTTCTCTTTAACTTCGATAAGCTCGTCCTTGATAACTTTCTTGCAGAGTTCGTCATCGGTGAGAATTGCATTATAGAACTCTATCTTGCGCAGCAACTCTTCCATCTCGGCATGTAACTTATCTTGGTTGATACCGGTGAGCTGTCCCAGGCGCATTTCCACAATGGCGTTTGCCTGTACCTCGGAGAGGTTGAATCGCTGCATAAGTGAGCTGCGTGCATCGGCAGGAGAGGAAGATGCTTTTATAATGCGTACCACCTCGTCGATATTGTCCGATGCTATAATCAAGCCTTCAATGATGTGGGCACGCTCCTGTGCCTTGCGCAGGTCGTACTTGGTGCGACGTATAACTACATCGTGACGGTGATTAACAAAATGGCGTATGCAATCTTTCAACGAAAGCAATTGCGGACGATCGTTTACAATTGCGATGCAGTTTACACTGAACGATGTTTGCAATGCCGACATCTTATAGAGTTTGTTGAGCACTACATTTGCATTTGCATCGCGCTTGACGTCGATTACAATGCGCATACCCGATTGGTCAGACTCATCGTTTATGTTTGAAATACCCTCAATCTTCTTCTCGCTTACCATTGATGCAATATCTTTGATAAGCTCCTCTTTGAGTACATTATATGGGATTGCGGTTACAATAATCTTTTCGTGTGTGCCTTGCTCAATCTCGGCTACGGCACGCATAATCACACGACCGCGACCGGTCTCGTACGCCTCGCGCACACCGCTGATTCCCAAAATATCGCAACCTGTGGGGAAATCGGGGGCTTTTACATGCTGCATGAGACCATCGGTATCAATATCGGGGTTGTCGATATATGCCACGCATGCGTCTATCACCTCACCGAGGTTATGAGTGGGTATATTGGTTGCCATACCCACTGCAATACCGGTTGCACCATTTACCAAGAGGTTGGGAATACGGGTGGACATAACAGTGGGCTCCACTGTTTCGTTGTCATAGTTGGGAACAAAATCTACAGTATCTTTGTAGAGGTCTTCAGCCATATCCTCACCCAGTTTCTGCAAACGAGCCTCGGTGTAACGCATGGCAGCTGCCGAGTCGCCGTCAATAGAACCAAAGTTACCGTGACCCTCGATAAGGGGGTAACGCATAATCCAGGGCTGCGCCATACGCACCAACGCACCATATACCGATGTGTCGCCGTGTGGGTGATACTTACCGAGCACATCACCCACGGTGCGCGCCGATTTCTTGAATGCCTTGTCCGATGTGTTTCCAAGCTCCATCATTCCATAAAGAATGCGGCGATGAACAGGCTTCAAGCCATCGCGAACATCGGGAAGGGCGCGCGCAACAATTACAGACATTGAATAGTTGATGTATGATGTTTGCATCACATCTTCAACATTCACTTTAATAATTCTGTCGTCAATCATAAAATGTTTCTATAAATTAATATTATTTCTTCTTATTCCTTATTATATATATAAAACCTTGTAAAATTACTCAATTTTACCGAAACCGACAAGAATTTTAATTTTTATTAAGCCATAAAAACGCATAAAACCGCGTTTTAGGGCGAAAAGCTCTTAAACGCGGTTTTATGCGCTAATAACAAGGTGTCAATTTTAGGATAGCGAGAGTCGCCACCCCTCTTTTACATCTTCAATCTTTGCCGGCACCCCATTCTCCATTTGCGACATTGCACTCACTATGCGACACATGAGTACCTCGTCGTTGCAATCAATCTTTTCATCGGGCGAGAGCCCGGTTTGCTGCGTTACAAACTTTATATACGAAAGCGTGTCGTTTTCCACCGGAGGTGCCCAGCGTGCCACCCAATCGCCAATGGTGTCTATTCCATGCAGCTTTTTATAGTTCTTTAATGTGATGAATGCAGCTCGGTAGCCCCAGCATGGGGCAGTGAAGCTGAAGAATGCCGAATCGTTTTGCCTGGCAGACAATCCTTTCCACTTGGTTCTGTTACGTCTGATGTTAAGCGGATTGTTGTTTCGTAAACCTCTTGAGATTTTCATTTTTTGCTCCAAAATTAAAATCCGTGGCAAATATCGCAGTTATAGTTTTACCACATTCTCTTCCGTTGCTGTGCAATAATGGTAATTCCAAATAAAAATCTTATTTTTGCAAACAAGAATAATAAAACAGAAAACGAGAGAGAGCAATATAGAATTATTGCAACTTTCTATAGTATAAATACGAATTTACATTTATATACAAACTATGCGAGTAGATATAATTACCACCTTTCCTGAGATGATGGAGAGTTTTTTCAACACCTCAATAATGGGGCGTGCACAACGGAATGGTTATGCCGAAATTTGTTTACATAATTTACGAGATTATACAACCGACAAGCATCGCAGAACAGACGATTACCCTTTTGGAGGCTGCGCAGGACTTGTTATGAAGATTGAGCCTATTGATAATTGTATAAAGCAACTGAAAGCACAAAGAGAGTATGACGAGGTTATTTATACCTCTCCAGATGGACAGGTTTTTGACCAACCAATGGCAAATTCGCTCTCAATGAAGCAAAATTTGATATTTTTATGCGGTCATTACAAAGGAATAGACCACAGAATACGCGAGCATTTGATTACCAAAGAGATAAGTATTGGGGATTATGTTTTAACGGGTGGCGAATTGGCAGTTGAAGTAATTTGCGACGCGGTCATTCGCCTAATTCCGGGGGTAATTTCCGATGAAACATCGGCTCTTTCCGACTCTTTCCAGGACAATCTGCTCGCTCCACCGGTTTACACCCGCCCGGCAGAGTACAATGGCTGGAAGGTTCCCGATGTTTTGTTGTCGGGACACGAAGCCAAGATTCGCCAATGGGAGTTTGAGCAATCGTTAGAGCGCACAAAGCGTTTACGCCCCGACCTCTTGGATAAATAAGAAAATATTTTACGTTTACATTTGTATATACAAAAGTAAACAACCGAAAACAGAGACAAAATAAAAGCATGAACTTGGTGGTTCATGCTTTTATTTTTGTAATATCAATTATATTATACTACACTTCCAATGCACCTATCAGCTCGTCAATAGAGCTCATCTTATGGCGCACAAGATAATCTTCGATATAATCAACTATTTCTCCCGTAACGGCAGGATTCATGAAGTTTGCAGTTCCCACCTCAATAGCCGAGGCACCTGCAAGCAGAAACTCCACAGCGTCGCTACCGGTTGTGATGCCACCAATACCCACAACGGGGATTTTCACTGCCTTTGCAACCTGCCACACCATGCGCAATGCTATCGGCTTGACAGCCGGACCACTCATTCCACCTGTGATGGTAGAGAGCAAGGGACGACGTTTTTCGCTGTCGATAGCCATTCCTAAAAGAGTGTTTATGAGCGATACACTATCGGCTCCTGCACCCTCAACAGCGCGAGCAATCTCAGTGATATCGGTTACATTGGGAGACAGCTTTACTATAAGGGTTTTGGGATAAGCTTTGCGAACGGCAGAAACAACCTCGGCTGCCGATGCCGGCTGCACACCAAACGCCATACCACCCTGCTTCACATTGGGACAAGAAATATTAAGCTCTATTGCAGGTATCTTATCGAGAGCTGCAACCTTCTCGGCACAAGCCACATAATCCTCAATGCAGGCACCCGATACGTTTACAATTACGTTTGTATCAAGGTCCTTAAGTTGCGGATATATGTTGCTTGCAAAGTAATCGACACCTTTATTCTGCAAGCCTACAGCGTTAAGCATACCCATCGGGGTTTCTGCACTGCGGGGATATGGATTACCCTCGCGATGGTTAAGCGTAGTACCTTTAACAATGAAACCACCCAATTTATTCAAATCGACAAAGTCGGCAAATTCAATGCCGTAGCCGAATGTACCCGAAGCTGTGAGTACCGGATTTTTCAAATTCAATCCGCCTATTTTAATATCTGTCTTTACCATTTGAGTTCATCTATTGAGAATACCGGACCATCTGTACAAACACACTTGTGCCCCTCTTTTGTATCTTCGACACAGCAGAGACACGCGCCTAACCCGCACGCCATCTTGTTTTCGAGCGACACCTCGCAAGGAATGCCGTTCTCGCGTGCATATTTGGCAACCGAAAGCATCATGGGCTTGGGACCACATGTATATATCTGTGTAAATTTCTCGTTAAGAACGGTGTGATTAGTCACATACCCCTTCTGCCCCAGAGTTCCATCTTCTGTGGTATATTCCACACGACCGAGCGATTCGTATGCTTCGCGACGATAGAGGTCTTTTGCCGAACGGGCACCGATGAGGAGAGTAAAATTATACCCGGCTCGCTTCAACTCCTCGGCAAGATAATACAAAGGTGCAGAACCTACACCGCCACCAACCAACAGGAGATTGGCATTTTTATCGCCGGGGAGAGTGAAACCGTTACCAAGAGGCAAAAGCGTGTTTACCTTATCTCCCACTTTAAGACTGCCAAGCCAGCGTGTTCCATCGCCTACCAACTGTACAAGAAAGCCTATCTCGTTTTTGGTGGACGAGAAACTGTGGATTGAAATCGGGCGACGCAACATGACCGTAGGCGTGCCATCTATACGCAACTCGGCAAACTGCCCGGGAAGAGCAGCCGGAAGTGGTTGTTCGGCAGTCATCACCAACAACACGCAGGTTGCGTTGAGCTGCTCCACCTCCTTAATCGTCAAATCGACAAGAACTTTTTTCATAATAATATTCGAATTGTTTCTAATATCTTATATTAATCTCGTACAATAAAAGGGATTGCCCTTAAAGCTAATCCGGCATTTATTTGCAGCGAAGATAACATAAATTAGCACGCCGAACAAATATGAAACTATTTAATTCCACTAACAGCAATATTATTATATAAGGTAAGGATTTGATTTATTTCTCGGGAATCATGGTCTCGTATGTTCCATCTGTATAAAAAATACGAATCTCCTTTATTTTACGAGGAGCATTGGGTGTATCTGCCTGTGGAACGTTGCGTGAAGAGGAGCGACGCGGAGCGCGCTCAGCAGGAGTATTACGCAGTGCAGCACCCTTTTGCGGCTTTTGCAACTCAGGCTCCGCAACCTCTGTTACGACATTCTGCACGTTTGAAGAGGGGAAGAGCTGCGGCATAGCGAGCGGTAACTCATCTGCTGTTGCAGCAGGCTGTGCCACCTCTGCAGTGGGTGCATTTCCTTTGCCGGTCATGAGCCAAGCCATATCAAGCCCGGGAAAAGTGTCGTATATCTTTAATAGGACCTCTAAACTGGCTTTATTGCGACCACTCAAAATATGAGACACAGAAGCACGCTGTATTCCCGCCCTGTCGGCAAATTGCGACGGCGTTAGATTATAGCTTTTCATTATAAGTTCTATCCTCTCCTTTTCATTCATGACAATATGCAGTTTTTAGAATTTACAAAACACAAACTTGTTACACATTACAAAAGTAACACAAATTTTTCAATAATACAACAGCAAAATAAAATCCACAAAACAGAGAAAAAAATTATCTCGTTTACAACACTAAACACACGACAATAATTTACATTATGACAGAAAGAATCAACAGGGGTGTGCAAAAGCCTGCACAAACATAAAGGAAGAAGCGAAAAGAGAAATGCATTCGAGAATACAATAAACTTTATGTTTTTGCAATAACTTATTGATTTTTTCACACTTAAATACAGCACGCAGCCTATTTTATGCAAAAAAGCAGACAATGCCACCATAAAGCACACAAATCAATCAATCATTGGATTATGTTTTGCACATCAAATTATTGATTTTTAATTATTTACGCACACAGCAACCAAATTGTATATTTTATGCATATTCGATTTTTGCGTTATCAACACCATGCTTAACTAACCTGTTGAAACGCCCTACCACTCTGCCAGGATTATCAATAATTATGTAAACTCATAAAGATTACAGCTGTAAAACCCATGTTGTATAATATAATTTGTTTTAATAAATTTACAAAGATATATACATTTGTAATCACATGTTCGTTATACGATGCGAGGCAGGATTTACAAAAGTATGTATAATTATAAAGAAAGACTATTCTGTAACAGAAAAGTAAACCTTGTAAACCTGATTCTAACGAAAAAATCCGGAAATCCGGGGAATAATGGAGATTTTACGAAAATAACCGATTCTCGCAGCCCTTAAAACGGATGAATAAATTAACAATCAATAAATTACACCATTTTGAAAGGGCAAGCAAAAACGATAAAATAGAAAATCGCAGGGATATTGCAGTTTATCGGGTGTAAATTCCCCTATTGAGACTTGCATAACCAAACAACCATAAGAGGGCTAAAATTTTAACCGGAAATATTCAAGCACTATTGCCGGGTGCCGGTAGAATGAAAACAATAAGATGAACAGGAGTTTTAACACTTAAAGAAATTCCAATCAGCAACAGAGGTTGCAGCAGCAGCAGAAGAAGAAGAAGAAGAAACCCGACCAACCCCCTACTTGTTTCTTTTATTTAACTCCTACACAAAGGAGGGGCGTCAAAATAAATTTGACTATTATTTTCTCATTTTAACAGAGCGGCAAGCAAGTAATTGCAATTACCGAGAGCAATTTGCCTCAAACATGTATGACGAGAAAATAAGAATGGCAACCCATTATGCTTTTGGGTTGCCATTTCTATAAAAGTTTATGTTAAGTTATATCAAAAGATAACTTTCTTTACAACACTACCACTCTTTATTATATATGCGCCGGGAGAGAGAGCGGGAATATCCTCTCTGCTGCCCGAATATATGAGCACACCACCCAGTGTATAAATCTCACAGAAAGCAGCATTATCGGCAATAATATCTTCAATAGATGTGGGGAAGACTGTTACAATTTCATAGGCTGAAAACTCCGATGAGCCGTAACCATCGCTTGCTGTAACTCTGTAACGATACATGCCATCACCCTCCAAACCTGTAAAGGTATATGAGGTTTCTGCAGTGGTAACTCTTTCTATAAATGTAACAGAGGTTGAAGATTTGTATGCAACCACTACATTATCTATGTTTACACGCTTCTTGCCCGTGCTGTTAATTGTAGAGAACTCTATGTAGAAATCACCCGTCGCATCAAAAGTAATACTTTTTGCCTCCCAGCTTGTGGTTGCTGTATAATTCTCGGTGGCAACAGCTACGCCATTGGCATTAACCAAAGAGACAGTGAGAATACAGCCTGTATCACTGCTGCTATAATTTGCAATCTCAAAAGTGACTGTAACCTTGCCGTTGTAGTTCAATTTTGGGGTTTTCAATGTACCCACAGATGAGCTTGAACCAATGCGCAAAACACCTTGCTCCCCAAAAACCTTACTACTGGTCCAGCCGCTCACCGATGTGTAATTATCAATATTTGATATCGACTCATTAGACTTTGTGCAACCCACAAAATCCTCACTCAGCAATGTAATTGCATCGCCCTCACCATCGGCAACTTGAACAAATTTTTCAAGCTCCACGGTATATTCTGTGGCATCTTCAACAGGTTGCCAGTTGGCAGTGAAACCACTATCGGTAATATCACTTGCGGGAAGAACCGTGGGAATGTCCATCACACCTTGCAAGAAGGTGAATGAGACTACCCCATCTTTCATGCTGATGTTTGTCACAGGCTTGCCAAGGAAGTCACCGGTGAAGAGTGTTGCAGCAGGGACTGATGTATCGGTGAATGCAGTGTTACCTGTTGTTCCCGGCCACACATCGGCTTTGTAGCTTGCATTCACTGCAGAACCATTTGTGCCGTCATATTCTATAATCTCATTATCGGCAGGAACGAGCGAAAAGCGCAAATGACTTTTTGTATTGTTAATGGTATTATTGTTCCATATGTTAGCATTATAATCGACATGAGAGATAAGCATACCTGCATTAAAGAGATATGTATCCCAGCCCTCCTGCTGGCGATTCTCAAGTATATAATATTCATTGCTGTTGGCATCGTTTACAATCTTGTATCCATGCCCACCGCTTGTGAGAGCCTCCATAGAATAATTTCCTTTGTCGGTCAGAACCTCGAGAGTGCGCCAGCCCATAAAATCTCGTTCATAAGCACTATATCCGGTGGGGATATAACCTTCGGCGGTATAGCTGCCACTATCCATCAAGTCCCAATATCCAAAGGTGGACATTCCCGTTCCACCCGAAGAGGTATCGTAAAGGTCGGGCAAGCCAAGGCAGTGCGAGAACTCATGACACATGGTACCGATACCCGAGAGATATTTACCACCATAAGCCTCGGAGAACTCCTCGCTTATTGCAAGTTCGTTTGAGCAGGCAAAAACATTGAACTTAACACCATCGTGTGTTTTTGTACCTGTTGTTGCCGAGAGCTCCCACTGTTGGGGCCAAATAGAATTCTCGTCATTGCCTGTTACATTCTCGCCATAACCTGCATACACGCAATATACAAATTCAACTGTGCCATCGCCATTATTATCAAAGATTGAGAAATCGAAATTCTCATCAGCAATTTTAAGACCATCGGCAATCATGTGACCGGGACGACTATCGCTGCCGCTTGAATTGTTGGCACCATAATATGCCATCTTGTTGGGAAGAGTTATAATATCAGTTACAATAAAGTTAGGGATAAACTTCCTGCCGGATTGTGCAATAAAATAGTCTTTTGCGCTACCTATACTTTTTGCAATGGGGTTTTCGTATCCCTCATAATTCTCCTTATTAAGAAAATCGCTCACCTCTTCTTTGGTAAAGGTGAATTTAACATCGCTATACTCCACCAACAGAACCGGAACATTCACCTCGCCCAAGGGAGATACCGTTGCCGATTTTGCAGGCGCGCTTCTTTTTGCCATGCGCGCTTTTGCAGCTATGCTACTGCTCATGCCGGCAAATTCATTGGCATCGATTATTTGCAGTTCGTTAAAACTGCGGGCCCCGGCATTGTGAGCGATGCAACCTGTAGATACGAAGTTACCTTCATCGTCGAGTGTTGCGTAGCAATAATCACCATTCTCCCCCTTCACCACCGGCACACCATCTATTGTAACGTAGTAGTGAAAGGTTTCGTCACCGGTAACAAGGACATAAAGGTCGGTGCCGTCTGATTGCCTGTATGTTATGGGCACGCGGCGCGCCGGTGCAGCAAACATACTTGCTACAACGCAGAACAGCACAAATAACAAAGTAATTTTTCTCATATATTTTATCTTTTTAAGTTTTTGCACACTTATGCATTATAATTAATACAAATATACTAATTATATTTTAATTATAAGTTTATTCCTTTGATTTTTAATCATAATGAGCGAGAAGAAAGGAAAGAGGGATATAAAAACAAATAGAGGGAGACCGTTTTTTTTATTTACGTTTCCCTCTATTTGTTTAGGCAGTGTTGAATGCTATTTTACTTTGTATATCATCTTCACAGGTTTGTAGCAAATGTTGTTCCACTTATTCAGCACAGTACCTTTATCGGTGTCAAAAGCCCATACGCTACCATTCTTGCCTTCTTGAGCAGGCTCATAGAAAGATACGTATGTAACATTCTGGTCGGCACTCATCTCAAAGCCTGTGATTACAGCAGTTTCACTGCCAACAGTGAGATGTGTTGTTGCCGCGGTAATCTGCTGCGTTGTGGTGTAGTTCCACTTGCGCACTTTATTACCCTCTGCATAGAACATTGAAAGGTATGTCTTGCTGGCAATACATGGGGTGTTCTCGTCGATGGCAGGTGCTTTGAAGCTTGTCATTGCAGGCTTCTTGTTATCTATGAGCATTATGTAGTTATTGGTGTCATCTGTTCCCCAGAAACTACTTTCAATAACACTCTTGTAGCACATATTGCCTTTCTTGGTAAGAACAATAACCTCATAACCGTCGAGCCTGATTTGATCGGCAGAGGCTCTGACAGATACCATTGTTATAAAGTCGAGACCCTGGCTGCCAAAGAAGTTGTTTTCTTCAAAATCATCATCTAAGCGAGAGAGATGGCGTTTAGGACCAAAGTAATAAGGACCATAGCCACCATTATAAAGGTTGGCAAGTGCCTTTGCATCTTTATCCCACACAACCATAGCATAGCGACCGCCTCCATCGTCAAAGTGAGTTGCCTGCGAGTATGTGTATGCAAGCTTTTGAGAGGGCTCCACGGCTGCATTTGTCACCGAGAAGTTATACATCTTGCCATCTTCAGATAGCATAGAGAAAGGCAATACATAACCGGCATAGCTCGATGGCATAAGTATCTTTGTGGGCTTGAATGTGGGATACTCGGGCACGGTAAACATATTCTCCACGACAAAGGTCTTTTCGTTCAAATAGTAAATGGCAGGCGCATCACCTGTTGCACCACCACCCTGACAAGCTATAAAAACGGTTGCATCGGAATGGAGCATATCTATCGGGTTGTTGGCAAAATATATATCCTCGTTGTTCAAGGTGAGCAACTCCTCGGTTGTAAAGGTGCCTACCTCATCGTCATTGGCGGGTTTTTGCATGAAAGAGAGCACCGGACGCCCGTTGTTGTCTGCGCTGAGCACAGTTATTCCCTCTTCATAGGGAGAGTTTACAAACAGCTTGAAAGGGAAGAATGTTTTTCCGTCCTCATTCTCTACAATGAAACGGCAGTTGTATTCGCCCAAACGCTCGCCATAGAATTCAAAATCCTTTTCGTTTGAATATGTCTCCAAATTAATCTCCCAAGTATATTTCAAAGGTTTCTCTCTGTTGCTCTGCGAGAGTATGGGGGAGATTGTCAGCGTTTCATTCTTTTGTATATTATACACCTTGTCTATGCTACCCTCCTGTATTGTTATTTCGGAGAGAATCGAAGGGTTGGCTATCGACGTCTCGTCCTCGAAACAAGAGACCATAAGCGTAGCGAGCAACAAGCTTGCTATAATTTTATATGTTTTCATAATCATATATTTTTGCGTGATTAGTTAATGGGGTCATTATCTGCAGCATAAGGATCGGGAACATCATAGGGATAGTCGTCATATTCCACATCAATAATGTTCTTCCTGTTCTCCGGGTCATTTATAAATGTGTAGAGAGGCTGAATAATGTATTTTCTGAATATCACAGCATAAGCATTATAATCACCATAAGGAATATTTTCGAGATTCTCGCCAAAATCATTTACAATCTTCTCGTAAGTTTCGGGGAGGATATTCTCAAGCTCATGGAAATACTCTATAATCTTAATAAAGGTGAAGGGGTGCCATGAGCCGAAAGCCTCGGGCCACTTCTTGTTGCCATGAGCAGTGTACCACTCGGGCTGCTCTATTGCGTTATCAAAGGTTAGCACACGTGTGTGCTGAGCAGCATCAAGCGTGGGGGCAAAATGACCATTATCCACAAGTTCCAAGCAGAGGTCATAGCGTGTATATCCGGTAGCATATGTACCTTCGAGGTTTTCGCGAAAGAATGTTACAGGAATATATCCGTTGATTGAATCGGGCTCTATAACCGCCTCGCCAAACTCATAATGAAGCCCCTCGACAGCAGTTGTCAAGTCGGGGTTCACCACATATCCGATGGGGCGTTTCACTTTACTCAAACCCGCCATTATTCTCACAGGCACCTTATAGGTATATCTCTTTACTTCAACAGGAGTCACACCAAACGAATAGTTCAAGGTCTCCTTTGTGAAATAGATTCCGGGATTACTCGTGTCAAATACAAGATACTCCTCATTACAAGAAGAGAACAGCATTGTTGCCGGCAATATAACGGCTGCCAATGTTTTATATATTGTTCTTAAATTCATAGTCGTAATGTATAAAATTATTAGTTACGGTTCTCTTTTTCAATATCGGGAATGGGAACTACATAAACTTCCTTGCTTGCAGGGTAATCATCACCACCGGCATGGGGAGGAATGGGAAGGTTCTGACGTTTCATATTGAAGAACTTCTGTCCCTCGCCAATATACTCTTTATCACGCTCTTCGTTGATGCGCTCCATTGTGAGCTTGTCATCAGTGGTTGCACCACCCTCCTCGGTCATCTCGTCGTCCTCTTCATCATCGTTAAGGGTTGATGCACCCAAGGGGTCGAGACCACGATGGATACGCACCTCGTTATAATAATAGAGAGCAAGACCATAATCAACATCAAGCAAGCACTCAGCGGCAATGTAGTACATCTCGGGGATACGAATCATGTTTATACCCAAGATAAGGTCCGAAGGACGGCTGCCTGCCATATTGTTATGCTCATAAATATCGGTGAGCTTGCACAAACGATATTTTGAATCGCTGCCACCCATATCCGCAGTTGAGAAGTATGCTGTAACACGGAAATCAATTCCCGATGCGTCTTTCTCATAGAGCTCCATAAAGTCGGGGCGAAGGTCGAGTGAATAGTACGACGTTGTCTGTTGCAATATTGCGTTCACCTGTGTATAGAATCCCGAGAAATATACACCCCACAATGTTTCTTTTTTCGACAAGACACCGGCAAGGTCGCCTACAACCTCGGTTTTCTCCTTCAAAATATATTGTTTTGAGTCGATAACCTCAAGTGCATATTCAAGAGCCTTCTCCTTGTTACCCATTGTGAGATAAACACGGGCAAGAAGAGCCTTCACTGCATATTTGTTGAGGTGAATCTGACGATCGAGCATAAAGTTGCTTGTATTTTCATACTTATCCTCCTCTTCAAGCATACTCTCCGCCTCGTGCAAGTCGGCAAGAATATGTTTATAGTTCTCTTCGAGCGACTCAAAATCGGGTGTATTCAACGAAAATTCCGTGGCATAGGGGATACCGTCGGCCTCGGGGTTCACGGTGTATTGCTCGGCATAAAGGCGCACAAGGTCAAAATGCATAAATGCACGCAGCGCAAGAGCTTCGCCACGATACACTGTATAGGGGAAGGCGGTGGCATTTGCAACCAATGGAGAATTGATTATGCTGTTTACGTTGCTGATGTTCTTGTACATAGCAGTCCATACATTCTCAAAAATAGTTTCTACTGCCGAATATGTGTATTCGTAACGACCAAGAGCATTGATGGTTTTCGCAGTACTCATATTGCCATAGCACCAAAGAGTCTGTGCCATTATTTCGAGACTGGAAAAATGAAGTTCCTGACCATAGAGCGATGTAGAACGCAACTGTGCGTAAACTCCGTATAGTGCGTCCTCAATCCCCTCCTCGGTACTCAACAACTGGTCGCGTTTTACCTGTCCCTCAGGGGTTATATCAAGAAATTCGTCACACGATATAAATGTAAGCCCCATTGCAGCACACAAACAAAGTATAATATATTTAGTTTTATTCATAATCATCAATTTCTTAGAGTGTAACATTCAAATAGAACTCAAACCCTTGGCTGTAAAGATAGTCGGTACCACGTTCTATCTTCACCGAAGAAACGCGCAAAATATCGGTAAAATTGACACCGGCACGCATGTTGCGCAAACGCAGTTTCTTACAAATCTTGTCGTCGAACTCATAGCTGAAGTTAAGCGAGCCGAGTGTGAGCGTGTTCTCTTCCTCGGCAAAGCGGTCGGTCTGCTTAGGAGTTGAGGTGTCGGCGATATCCTTGTATATTGCCACGTCGCCGGGTTGCTTCCAACGGTCGTCGAACACACGCTGGTCGGCATTGTAGCGGGGGTCGGCACCCTCGACCTTGGTGGCACGAGTTGTGTTATATATCCAAGCACCAAGGCGGAAGTTAAACAACGCATACAGGCTGAATCCTTTCCAATAGAGATTGGTGGAGAATGTTCCTGTGTATTCGGGCTCGGTGTCGCCTATAAGTACCTTGTCATCGGGGTCATACTCGAATGTACGCTCACCGTTACGTTTGATATAAATCTCTTTACCGGTCGCAGGGTCGATACCACCCGAACGCACAAGTTTAAGAGCAGTAACACTCTCGCCCTCGGCATACTGAGGAAGGGGATAATC
Organism: uncultured Bacteroidaceae bacterium; assembly: GCA_964423665.1. GTDB lineage: Bacteria > Bacteroidota > Bacteroidia > Bacteroidales > Bacteroidaceae > HGM04593. The sequence goes on from CAYRFX010000003.1 coordinate 37,167, forward strand.
ATACATACTTGCATTCTCCTGGTTTGTTTTGTTTATCTCCTCAAGAGCTTTGTTAATCTTGGTGATTTTGTTACGGTTCATATAACCCGTTGTTCCAAGCCTCCAATAGAAGTCGTTTGTGCGGAACAGATAACCATCGAGCTGGAACTCGATACCTTTGTTCTGCATCTCTCCAAGATTGCCTTTGGCCGATGTAACACCTGTTGAGGGTGCTTTTGTCTTGTCGAGCAGCAAATCGGTTGTGTTGCGTATATAAGCATCAACAACAAGGTTCAAGCGGCGGTTAAACATACTGAAATCGACACCTATGTTATAGTTCATTGTACGTTCCCAAGCAAGATCCACATTACCTATCGTGAGGGGCACGGCACCTATACCGTTCTTATACTCATAGGTGTTAAGGTAGTTATACATAGTCATTGCCTGGAATGGGCTGAAACTAACCTTACCTGTGTAACCAAGGCTTCCGCGCAACTTGAATATGTCGAAATGTTTCTTCACATTCTTCAAAAAAGCCTCGTTCATTACATTCCAGCCGAGACCGCCCGACCAGAAATGACCATAGCGGTTGTTCTCGCCAAACTGTGAGGAACCCGTCATACGCCAGGTACCATCCAAGAAATAACGGTTTCGATAAGATATGTTACCCGTAGTGAACATACCCACATCGGCAGTCTCGGAGAGTGAGCCGTAAGGAGTAATATCTGTGGGATAACCCGAGGCACTGCCGATGAACGAGAGGTTATCGTTGTAGAAACCTATCGCCTGCATTGTTTCGCTTGTACTTTCGGCATGGTTAATTTCCCATCCCGCCGAGAGGCTCACGAGTGATTCGTTTTTGAAGAACTTGTTGAATGTAGCCACCATATTTCCATTGTAGCTTGTACCATCGCTTGTGCTCTTGGTATATTGTCCTTTCTTTGAAATGTCGGTTACATTCTTATAAACGAGAGACTTGGGTGATGTAAAAATATCGCTGAACTCAGAGTCGGTAGAGATATTGAAATGACCTGTGAGCAGGAACATCTTGCTTATATCCCAACGAAAATCGGTACTATTGCTGAATGCACGCGAACCGCTTGTTGAGAAACTGCCGAGAGAGGCCTCGTACAAGGGGTTGTTTATGTCCCAAGCGAGGTCGGTGTTCACCGTTCCGTCATCGTTATACATTTTATCATAAGGATTCATCTTCACATACTGCGAGAATGAACCATAGGGAGTGTTCTTTGTGTCAACCTCCTGATAGGTGGTTCTGTTGGAGATTGTTATGGAGTTGTTTATAAAATAGTCGAGTTTGAAACCTATGCTGTAACGCTTGCGATAGTCGCCTTTCATAACACCGCGGGTGTCGCCTATGCGACCCGTAAGTTCGTAACGCATATTGGTTGCACCGCCATAGATGCGCAACGAGTGGTCGTGCGAAAAAGCAATGCGTGCGGGTTGCGACAGCCAGTCGGACTCTTGCCCTGCCATCACCTGTTTGTATTTTTCGTTGTAGAGAACGTCATAATCATACTGCGAGGGCAATCCTGTTTCTGAATTTACAGCACTACCGGCTGTATAAAGCCCTGCAAGACGCTCATATTCGAGTTTTTCTGCAGCGTTCAACACATCATAATCATCGAGCATGGGGAACTGCAGATTTCCTGTAAAGTTATATTGTACACGCAATGTGCTCTCGAGAATGGGCTTGCGTGTAATTACAATGACACCGTTTGCAGCCTTTGAACCATAAAGGGCAGTTGCCGATGCATCTTTGAGCACAGTAACCTTTTCAATCTCATTAATATCGAGGTCGTAAAGATCCTGCATTGATATTTCAGTACCATCAAGAATAATGGTAGGTTGGTTTACCTGTTGTCCTTGGTTTGAGAATGAACTCATTCCGCGAAGAACAAGTTCGGGGAGGTTATTGGGGTTTGAACCCTGGCTGGTGTTCTGCACCATAGACATACCGGGTGTGAGGGCAGCAATAGCACCAATAAGGTTGGTACCCGACACCTGTTTCAGCTCCAGCGCACTGATCTCTGTGGCAGAGCCGGTAAATGTTTCTTTGTTTTTTGTTACAAAACCAGTAATAACCACGTCGCTCAACGAATGTGAATCTTCACTGAGCTCAATCTTCATACCGGCAAGCTTGCGCGAAGATGAAGAAAATCTCACGGTGTTGTAACCCACGAAAGAGATTTGTACCTCAAAATCTTTCTCAGTTGTTGTAATACTAAAAGCACCATCAGTATCGGTAACTGTTCCGTTGAGCATCTTGCTACCCTTCCACAGGGCAACAGAAGCACCAATAAGCGGGGTTCCGCCTTTTTTCTCAACAACAACACCATATATTCTGGTACCTCTTTCATCGGACATCTCCCCGGCTGTTCCGACTCCATTTTCCGAAGCAAATGCCACCTGCGCTGTTAGCATAAATACAGACAGAACAAAGCAAAGCAATAACTTGCCGGCAGATTTCATTTTCTTGTGTTTTTTGTCCATTGATGTAAATTGCGTTTATATTTTATTATTAGAAGTGTACAAACCTCCGGTTTTGGGACTTGTTGCCCCCACATTTTATTATTTATATCAAATAACAAATATTATATAATATAAATAAGGTATAAATATTTCCATAAAGAACCCCAATTGGGGTTCTTTATGGAAATTATATTATAATTACTTAACAAGTACTTTCTTGCCGTTTACGATGTAGATACCGGGAGCGGTAATCTCATCGAGCTTGCGACCTGAAAGGTCGAAGATACCCTCAACAGCAGTTTCGGTCTCCTCTACTACAGAGTCGATACCGGTTGTGTCGCCCTTTGTGAGAACTACATTAGTATAGAGAGCACCCTCAACGGTAACTCCACCTGCCTCAGAATCTATTACATTGATTCGGAAGTCGTCCATTGAAATGGTTCCGTCCTCGTTCACGGTGAAGTTCAACGCTGTTGTACCACCATCTTTGTCGCAAAGAGTATGATAATACACAGGATTACTCCAACCGGTCTCGGGATCAAGAACTGTTTTACAACCAAGGTAGCCACCTGTAGCATCATATGTAGCCGAACGTGTATCCGTAGCCAATGTTAAAGAGTTTCCACCATAATTTATAGTTGTCAGACCATCGTAGTTGAAGAACTCTGTGAGCAGGTAGCGGCTCCAGCCCTCGTTCCACTCAATTTTTGCAACGAACTCAGAAGGCCACTCTCTTGTTGTGTCGAATACCTCAACATCGGCTGTGAGGAAATAACCGCTTGCCCACTCAAAAGGCTCAACGTGTTTCACGGCTGTAATATCCTGATAGAATACAACGGGCATGGGATCGTATGAGTTGTCATTGATTGTCTTCTGAATGAAGAAAGGATCGATAGTGATTGTACCATCATCGTTCAATGTGAATGTCAATGAGGTTTGTTCACCCATGCCATCGTACATTGTCAAATACTCGCCACCGCTAAATGCCTCAAGATAGAATGAGCCCCCCCAAGCCTGTGTCAAGTCGAGAGTTGCGCTCTTGCCATCATCAGCAACCTGAATGACAGAAGCGCCCCATGTAGCAGTATAGGGATCTTTACCCATAAACTCTGTTATATAGAATGCACCGGGAGTTTTCTCCTCAATTACAATCTGGAACTCAGAAGGCCACTCGCCAAATGTGGCAGCAAGTTCCTCATTGGCAATGATAACATCTTTTGCTGTTACATCAAATGTACCTGCCCAAGAGAAGCCCTTTGTAGCCTCGCTCTCGCGTGTAGCGTAACCCCAGTTAAGACGCTGAACAATGGGGAAGCTCCATTTACCCTCAATCTTAACCTCGCCGGTCTCTTCATCGGTAACCTCTGTCTCGGTCCAAACGCTATCCTGACGAACATAGATTTTATCCCACTGCATCAACACAGTCTCGCTCTGATACTGGAATGTGAAAGCACCATCTTTCTTAGCAGCGGGAGATGCAGCACCAAAGAAATACTTGTTCTCACCATCTACAAGGTAAAGGCTGTCATAAGGGATTGTGAGCATATTGCCATCAAATGTACCGGGCAATGTGAAAGGCTCAAAATCGCCAAATGCGATTGTTGCATCATAAGCTTTGTTTGTCTCATCTGTTGCAACAAGTGACATTGTAAATGTATAGGCAAATGTAGAGTCGTTGCGAACATAACCTTCAACAGGCTCATAATCATAATCACCTGCAATAGAGGGAATCTCAATAGTCTCGGCCTCTACAAGTACCATTTTACAGCTTGTAAACTTGGCAACAGTCTCAGCAGTCTCAGCAGCATGGTTCATACCACCTACAATTGTAAAATCGGGAATTGTGAGAGTTTTTGTTGCATCGTCATAAGCCCACTCCAACTCGCTATAAGAGTTTGCATAAGAATAAGGATAACCACCTTCGGCAAAAGACATTGCAAGGGCATTACCCCACTGACCATTGTTAGCATTCAAGATAAACAAAGTTTGTGTGTCGGCAATAAATTTCTGAGGATAAATAGTTCCACTACCACCGGCAAAACCTGTAATTTTTGCTGAATAGTTACCATTCTCGTCGGCTGTAATCACGACCTCGCTCTCGGCAGCAAAAAGACTGGCATACTGCTGACCATACTCTGTCGTCTCGACAGTTGCGGTAAATTGCCATTTACCGTACAAGTCTGTAATACTGCTTGCCTGTGCATTGGCTTTTGTTGCCAATGTAAAGAAAGAAAGCAGCATTGCAAAACTCAAAAGAGTAAATTTTTTCATACGCTTTTTTTAATTTAAGTTTATAATTAGGTTAAAAAATCTGTTCTTCTATAAATTATTTAATGCTCGCAGGGTTATTTAAGCCCTTCGAGCATCTCCTTGACACCTATTCCCATGCTGGGACGCGGTGCGTCGTGCATATATAAGCGACCCTCTTTATCGTATATGGCAAAGAAGGGAACGCCTTTGGGGTTTAATGCCTGATAGAGACGATTCTCCTTATCCAATAACTGATGCCCGTGCAAGCCAAGCTCCTGCATCTTTGCCTTCCATGCATCTTCTTTTTTGTCTATGGATATCGACACAAAGACTACATCGGGGTTCTGCAACTCTTTTTCAAGTTTTTGCAGGTGGGGAGCCTCTTTAACGCAGGGAACACACCACGATGCCCACATATCTATATATACATATTTCCCACGGAATTTTGAAAAATCGACCACATTGCCATCAGCGTCGCGCAACACCACTTCGGAGGGGAATGCAGCTCCCTTGATGGTAGCACGGCGTTTCTCATATTCCTTTATATAATTATTGTCCAGGTTGTATTTTTCCACCACGGCTTGCAACTGTGCAAGACCTCCATCAAAATCGTGTGCAAAATTATGACGTGCCATGAATTTTGATATTAAAGAGGATGAGATAGTTTCAAGCAGTTCTTTGTTGGTGTATTTCGAGTACAGGCAATCGAACTTAGCTATAAGCACAGTATCCATGGGAAGTTCTTCTGCCACAATCATATTGGTCTCCTGGAATAGTGTTGCCATGCTGCAATCGAAGAGTTTCTCATAATCGCCAAGCACGTCGCGACCACTGAAAAGCAGGTGGGAGCCGGCACGTTTGGCATTTCTCACTGCGCTGTGCACTCCGTTGTATGCCGATGTGTATGCCCACAATTTCACATACTCCTCCACTACGGGGGCAACCTCTTCGGCAGCTATGAGAGAATCGGCAGTCACAATATAGCCACGGAGCATCTCATAGAGCTTGCCATTCTCGGTCGCGGGGGTGTGCCATATGGCTCTGCCATTAGCCGAGGAGAATTCGCTGTATTTGCCCAGTAATATATTCTCGCGGCTGTCATTCACGCCGGGGTTACCTGCCGACATATCAACCTCCACAATATCCTCTTTCTGCTCGCCGGGATAATAGAGCACAGTGAAGAACTGCGCACCATCTTTCACAGCCACAAAACGATAGAGACCGTTGGGCGATGTGGGGATTTCTGCCGAAAATTGATTGGGAGCAATGGATTTCAGTGCTTTTGATTTATATTCCGCACCGGGTTTCATGGGACTCATGAAGAGTTTTATCTCTGTTGCGGGCTCCTCTGTTGTAATTTTTATGATGAATTTCTTGCCAAAAGACTGCATGGAAACAAGAGTGCAGATGACAAGAACAACTGTTCTTAACAGGCTGTTTTTTAACATTTTCGTGTTTGCGTATAAATTCGGGTGCAAAAATACAAAATAAATCGACAGTTTGCTAATATTTTTATAAATAAATGCATTTTTTTCAACAAAATCATGTTGATTTTCGCTCTGCGACGCTTACAAAGTATATTCCCATGCAAATCAACAACATTGCAAGCAATAGCATAAAATCGAAACGATCCTGCCCCAAGAGCAGCGACACTATGGTGGCAACAAGCAGAGTAACATAACCATAGATGGCAACAAGGGTGGTTTTAAGGTATTTTATCCCGATGGGCACAAGCAAATAGCTTATTGCGGTGGGAAAAACAAGAACAAAAAGAAAAACCCAAATCGCTGTGGGATTGAAATGGGTGGTGAACATTGGAGCCGAAACATCGCCGAATATTGAAAAGACAAGTGCAGAGAGGGTTGCTCCTGTGAATGTGTAGCGCAGCATCACAAGATTACTCACCCGCCTGAGCAGTGCCGAGGAGTTTATGAGATACACAGAATAGCATATTGAACTTACAAGAGCTATCGTGTTACCCAGCAGGCGGTTAGTTGCAAGGTCGTGCGCGGGAGATGCGAGCGAGGCTGCCACCACCCCGCAAAATCCTAAAAGAATGCCGGCAACTTTGCCCGCAGTAACCCTTTCGTTGCGCATGACAACAGAAAACAGAAATACCCAGATGGGCTGTGTGGCATTGAAAATGGCAAAATTCACAGGGGTGGTATAGCTCATTCCCACCGCATAAAGCGACATATAGCCAAAGACTGCAAATGCACCCAAAAGCAACAGTTTTACCTTATCGCTCTTGGTAGATGTATCGGGTTTATCGAATATTGCCAGCAACCAGAAGAATGCGGTACCGAACAGCAGGCGCAGAGTAACAAGCCCCATAGGAGTTATCCACAATGGCAGCAGAAACTTAGTGCAGTTTACATTAAGCCCCGCAGTTATGCGCGAGGCTATAAGTGCCAAAGAGCCTTTTACACTATTATTCATCGTTATTGGCGTTATTGACCGTTATCTTCTTTTCATCTCTCTCACCATCAGTACCATTGTTGAGAAAAGACCGATACAGGCGTTAAGAGCAAATGCAAAACGCATGCTTTTCACACCCGACAGCTCTTGCAGGAAATCCACGATGGGTGGGCAAAGGACTATTGCAACATAATTCATAACCATGACCAATGCCATCGCATAAGTTGCATTATCGGAGGTTGCAACGGCTGATGTGCGGTCATATACACAGGGCTGCGCAATACCATACCCCACTCCCGCCAATAGTGTACCAAGCACTATTCCCACAATGTGATTATTAAAAAAAATTATTAACAAACCACAAGAGATAAGCAGGAGACAGGCAAGAAATTCCTTGCCTCGCAAAAAGGCGAGCAACTTATTAAGAAAGAGACCGGGCAACATTATAAAAAGGAAAAAGAGAGATATAACCACGCCCGATGTCCCGCTGCTGTAACCATGATCCGTCATCAGAAACGGCAGGTTTACACTTATTATCATCACCAAGAATGTAATGAGAAAATAGTAGAGCATGAGCCGCGAAAGAGCACGATAGTTAATGCCCGAGGAGAGCAAAGCATGGGCAGATACATTCTTTTCTTGTGTAGAAACAACGCTCTCCTCGGCACTTTTTATATTACGAACAAGAAAAAGGGAAACAAGTGGAAGCAGATAGACCAAAAAAGGCAGTCGCCATTCTATTTCAGCAAGATAACCGGTGAGCGCCGTTGCTGCAACAAGCGACAGGTTGTTTATTGCCGAGCTGTATCCGAACTGTCGCGTGCGCTGTTCGCCCGTAAAATAACGGGTGATGAGAGAAGTGGAAAGAGGTGTTATAATACCCGCACCCACCCCAAGCAGCACACTCACAACTATGAGCTCGGTTATTGTCCCGCAGAAGAGATAGAGCACCCCACTGAAAAGAAAGACAACAAGACCTATAACAAGCAAACGCACATAACCCACACTATTGCTCAGCTTGCCTGCCAATAATATAAAAGGTATTATCAATAGCGATGGCAAGGAGGTGAGCATTTGAATATCGAACTCTGTTGCATGCTTGAAAATTTTTGACAAATCACCCAATATGGGGGATATTGCAAGACCGGGCAAGGAGGTGAGTGCCGACACCGACCATATTCCCACAAGTGCCCATAATGAGATGTACCCTTTTCCTGTTTCTATTTTCATATTTCTTATTATATGATTTGGAGTTAAAACCTTGAAATTTATTGCATATGCTTCAGCTTGTATAAATTCCATATTTGCGTTGTCATTCCGAACGTATGTGAGGAATCTCACATACTGTTTTGAAAGAGATACTTCACTGCGTTCAGTATGACAAAACTTTAGTTTTGAATTAAAACTTTGGACTTAGTCCATTGGTTTACTTTTCTACAACATTGCCGGATTGATTTTTGTTTGCAGATTAAATGCAGCGCACTGCAAACAACCCCGCCCACGGTTTTTGAAAACATAAAAAAAAGCAAAAGATTAAACTGTGGAGACGGGAAAGTTGTTTATATGCTGTGAAAGAACTTTTATTCACCTAAATCTACAAAAAAATGAAACAGAAAGATGATTACAACGAGACCGGTGTAACAACATCGGTATTCGGTTCGCAAGAGATGCTGAAATCGGCACCGGTTGACAAAATTCCCCAAAAGCCGACAACCCCGGAGATTGCCTATCAGATGGTAAAAGACGAGACATACGCGCAGACACAGCCGCGCTTGAACCTCGCCACCTTTGTCACCACCTACATGGACTCGTATGCAACAAAGTTGATGAACGATGCCATTGCCATAAATTATATCGACGAAACAGAATATCCACGCATTGCGGTGATGTGTGCAAAGTGTATCAACATCATTGCAAACCTGTGGAACTCACCCGAAAAGGCAAAATGGAAAGCGGGTGCATTGGGCATTGGTTCGAGCGAGGCCTGCATGCTTGGCGGCGTGGCTGCATGGTTGCGCTGGAGAAAACGCAGGAAAGCCGAGGGCAAGCCTTGCGACAAGCCTAACTTTGTAATTTCTTCGGGCGCACAGGTTGTGTGGGAGAAATTTGCGCAGTTGTGGCAGGTTGAGATGCGCACCGTGCCACTTACTGCCGAAAAGCTCACTCTCTGCCCTAAAGAGGCTATTGCTATGTGCGACGAGAATACCATTTGCGTGGTGCCCATTCAAGGAGTTACCTGGACCGGACTGAACGACGATGTAAAAGCACTGAACGATGCGCTTGACGAGTATAACAACAAAACGGGATATGATATTCCCATTCATGTAGATGCCGCATCGGGTGGTTTCATTCTCCCCTTCCTGGAGCCTGAGAGAGAGTGGGACTTCCGCCTCAAATGGGTACTTTCAATAAGCACCAGCGGGCATAAATACGGGCTTGTTTATCCCGGTATCGGCTGGGTTGTGTGGAAAGACAAGATATACCTGCCCGAGGTAATGTCGTTCAGTGTAAACTATCTTGGTGCCGACGTCACACAGGTGGGTCTTAACTTCTCGCGCCCGGCAGCACAAATTTTGGGACAATATTACCAGTTTGTACGTTTGGGATTCGAGGGATACAAAGCCATACAACACAATTCGTTGGAGATTACAAGGTATCTGCATAGCGAAATTGGCAAGATGAAACCCTTCCGCAATTACAGCGAAGAGGTGTGCAACCCGCTCTTCATCTGGGAGATGAAAGAGGAGTATATGAGAAAGAACAAATGGACTCTCTATGACCTGCAAGATAAACTGAAACAGAATGGCTGGATGGTACCCGCCTACACCTTGCCTGTGAAACTGGAAAAGACTATTGTGATGCGTCTTGTGGTGCGCAACGGATTCAGTCGCGATATGGCAGACCAGCTGCTGGCAGACATTGCCGCTGCTGTTGCCGAGCTTGAAAAGTTGCAATACCCCACCCCCTCGCGCATTGCAGTTGAAAGCAACGTGAAACTTAAAGGAACCGTATATACCCATACAGGAAAAGGATAACAAACAATGGAGAGAAGGATTACAAAAGAGGAGTTGCGAGCCGCAGTGCAGGAGGCTTACGAGTGCTACAAAGAGGAAAAAAGTGGGCGTAACGCCCAATATATCCCATATTTGGCACGCATAGACAGCAACTTGTTTGCAATAGCGGTGTGCTTGCCCGATGGCGATATTATTGAGGCCGGCGACTGCGACTATCGCTTTGGAATTGAGTCTGTTTCCAAGGTAGCAACAGCATTATTGATACTAAAAGAATATGGTGCAAATACCATAATGGATATGATAGGTGCCGACGCCACCGGACTGCCTTTCAACTCAATAATGGCTTTACTGTTGGAGAAAGACCACCCTTCTACTCCATTGGTCAATGCAGGAGCCATCGCCGCTGTCAGCATGGTGCGCCCCGTGGGTGATGCACGCCTCAAATGGGAGAATATATTGCGCAATATAAATGAGTTGTGCGGCAGCCGCCTCCCGGTTATTGAGGAACTTTATAAATCGGAGAGCGTGAGCAACCACAACAACCGTGCAATAGCTTGGCTTTTGAAGAGCTATAACCGCATATATGACGAGCCGGAAATGTCGCTCGACCTGTACACGCGCCAATGCTCTTTGGGAGTTACAACAAGCGAACTTGCGGTTTTTGCGGGCACCATTGCCGGCGGCGGTGTGAATCCTGTAACGCGAAAAGAGGTGTTCCCCCAACAACTTTCGGCAAAGATTGTTTCAATGATTGCCTCGGTGGGTTTCTACGAATATACCGGAGATTGGATGTTTTCAACAGGTATCCCGGCAAAGACAGGCGTGGGCGGTGGTATCGTGGGCATACTCCCCGGGTCCTTCGGTATCGCCGCTTTCTCGCCACCAATAGACGATGCAGGCAATTCGGTGAGAGCACAAAAGGCTATTGCTCACATTGTGAAGAAATTAGGATTAAACGTTTACGATGGCGAGAAAATTGTTATAGAGGAAACTCAAACGGTAGCCTGCTGACAAAAAAATCAAAAAGCAAATTCCGTGGAATTTGCTTTTTGATTTTTTTACAACAGATAGAACGACGATGCTGATAACAGAGCTTTCACCTCCTTGAACACGGTGCTGTTATCGCCGTTTATAAACTCCATATTCTTTTTCCGATTTTTGTACTGCACATGACATTTGCCCTGCGGCAACAAAAAGAGTGAGCGTTTTTCGTCGATGGTTATTTTTATTGCAGGGCGACCAATATCCACAAGTTCAATGCTTTCATATTCAAGGTCTTCGTGCTTGCCGTTGCAGGCTATCTGCAATCTGCCGTTGCGATTGAAACTCACGCGTGCCGACTTGCCGAACTCCTTGCCCTTGTTTGAAACAGAATTGTTGAAATAGAAATTATAGTCGTACTCTGCCGAGCGGTCGTATATTGCTTTTATGGAATAACCACCACGCCAGCTGCTGCCTGGCTTGGTTATCACAATGTTTTTAGAAGTGTTTTTGGGAATGGATACTTTATTCTCGCTACTCTCGAGGTAGAAATAATCCTTATCCTCTCCCACCTGCTTGAATTCTGCCCACACGCCACGTTTCATACCATGGCGATACTCGCGCCACACGTTATTGTCGCGCACAAAATAACCGTTATACCAATCGCCGCCACCATCTTTGTAACAGTAGAAAAGACCGTCGCCCTCGGGGCATATGTTATAAACATCTATGGTATTATAAACAACCTCCCATTTGCCACCTTTTTCGCGGGCAATGAAGATTTTGTCGCGGGCGAGCTTGGGAATTGCCAACCAGCAATTTTTGTTCTTTACAAAGAAGAATGTATCGTCCTCTTTGTATTGCTTATATACTGCCCACACGCCTGTTTTGTCGCTTGGGCGATACTCGCGCCACTCCTCACCGTTCTTAACAAAATAACCACCTGTGTAGGGCACAAGTGCCGTTGTCTGTGCCATTAGCGACACCGCTCCCGCAAACAGCAGGGCAAATGCAAATAAAATACTCTTTTTCATAATTTATTGTTTATTGATTTTGTTCAAAGAATCAAACTCTATTTTCACTCCGTAGCCATTGCCTTGCGGGAATGAGACACCCTCTTCGTTAATTACAATGGCACATTTACCGGCAATACCCGTTTCACCGCCTATGCTGCAAGCATTCACTGCGTGGGTAAAAACATCGGCACCGATGGTTATGAACATACGGCAACATCTCTCCGTGGGCGATTCCATTATGTAAACCAGTACGCCGGCATCGCCATACAGCTGTATGTAATTGTATCCGTTGCGGGTAACACGCTGGGTTACTTTCAAATTTTTATATTTGTCGCCCACTTTGGTCTTGTAAATGCGCCCAAGATGAGCCATCATATCACTGTACCCCTCCGGAGTGAGCGATCTGCTGTAAAGAACAGCGGGTGTGCCGCCTTGATACTCGGCAGTATATATCTTTTTAAGCTCCACGGGATAGCCTGTGAAGGTGGTATCTTTGTCGGCGAGGTGTTTTGCAGCATATTGCAGCAACACTTCGCGTGGGGTTATTATTGCCGATTGCCGGTGAGCACTGTTCACTCCATCGCCAAAGCCTGTTTCGTTTATCCAATCGTAGATGTTGTTCAGAGCATAAGGCTCGCACTCATCTACCCACTCAGCAGGCACCCGAGGTATTGCCACTAAATATTTTCCTGCGGTTTTATTCTCAAGGAATGCAGGAAACTCAAGTTCCGATATTGCATCGCGTAACCTCTGTTTCTCGCCATCGGTTGCTTGCAAGGAGGGTTCGCAGAGCACTGCGTTTCCGCTTTCCCCGGCAAACACCACCGTTTCGTAATTGGTTACAGGCTTCATCAGCGCATCACTGCCTGTTGTGGGGCGACCCGAACCGCCCACAACCTGTTTCCACGACAAATCGTCTACCGAGAGGGAGAGTTCCAGAATGCCATATACAAGGCTTTCAACATCTATCACGCTCTCATCGACACTCAGCATGACCATAATCATAATGTTCTTAAGCAAGTCGAGCAAAGGGTAATTGGCATAAACGATAGACACTTCATCGTCGTCTATGTGAAAGATAAAAGTGTTGTTATAGTCGGCAAAGAGGTATTGCTCTTCATAATCCTCGCGCAATGCGCTCACAAGGGGAATGCCGAAAAGTTCATCGCTGTATGCAACATTGTGGCGTTCCATAATATCAAGCAACATCTTGCGCCCGCTGGCATTGTCGCTTACAAAGGATAATTGATAGTAACCCTCCTCCCAAATTTCGCCTAACCCGCTGAACATTGCGTTATCGAGTTTGTCCCCAAAACGCACTTGCGCCTGCCTTTTAATATCGTCGAGCATGGTTTTAGAGTCGTTGCGCACAGCATTGACATAGTCGCCTGTGAATTCATACAGCTCTTTTATAAAATTGTTTATTGCCACGGAGTCGGCTGCATCTGCTTGGGCATTAATCTTTGTGACAAACAGGAGAAGAAGTATTATTATTGAGAATATCTTTTTCATTTTGGAAAAACATTAAAACATAAAATCGAAATCGAAACCGCCATCTATAAGTTCACTCATCATCGCATAGGATAGCCCCACCACAAACACCACCGACAATTCGGCATCGCCGGCATCGTTTATAAGAAGAACGCTTTGCGAGTCGCTGTAAACCACCGACAGTGTACCGTCCTCAACATTCATTGCCATAAGTTCCATATCCAAAACCTCCTCGTTTTGCGAGAGGAAAGGAAGCAACTTGTTGCGTAACAGGGCATAGCCATTGGAACCGGTTGTAACAAAACGGCGCACGCTTTTCAGTGAAGCGAATGGCGACAAATCCACACCCTCGTCATATCTATTCGCATTTTTACCGTCTCTCAGTGAACTCATTGAGAACAAACGCTTGAGCATGTTAAACGAGATATACGCATAGTTTATCTCGGACGACTTCATCTTTGAGAGTTTCTGCATATAGACCTCCACCCTGCTCTTTTCCTTAACGGGATTGTCACCGGTGGCAGCCATGCTTGGGGTGCTTGCCAACAGGGCAAGGGATAAAATTAATATAAATATCTTGTGTCTCATATTACGAATTTTTATCTGTTATTATTTAGGCAAGTGATTGTTTATCATTGTGGAGGCATTTTCGAGTGTATTGCCTATTTCCTTGGCGTTTTGTCGCGTGGTGTTCATTGCGAGGAAAAGCTCTCCAAGGGCACTTTTTGCACACTCCAAAGCATCTTCGGGATTGTCGAATGTATCCTGTTCATAAGCTACTGAATATTCATCTTGAGACGACTGCTGCACTGTGGTAACTGCAAGCATAAAGAGCAGTAAAATTACAGCTGCCACAGCCACACTGCGCCACACATATATGGGTATCTTCTTGAAGCCGCCTGCGGGGACTGTGGGCTGTTTATCGCTCGCAGTAACGGGGTGCAACTCCTCGTCGAGCGTATCGAGCATAGCGGAAAGACGCTTTGTTGCCCCTGCGGGCAGGGTATAATCGTTGGTATCGGCACACAAAACCATGATTGCCTCTTTATCGCGCTGCAAAGCAGGCGGAACATCGTTGCTGCACAAATACAGATAGAGTTCCTGCTCCTCCTCAAAAGTGAGGGTGCCATTGAAGAATTGTTCTATTCTATTTCTTAAATCCATAATTCATGCATTTTATTTGTTATTGTAATACTCTCTGAACTTTTTGCGAAGGCGGGTGATTATCACCCTTATATTTACTGCCGAGAGACCTGTGAGAGCCTCTATCTCCTCGTAGCTGTGACCACTCATGCGCAGTAGTACTATTTTGCGTTGTTGCGGTGGCAAGCCACTGAGGTACATTTGAATATATTGCCGCTCGTCTTTTATCTCAAATGGAGATTTCTGCTCGGTTGCCACAGATAATTCATCGACATTCTCCCGTGGGTGTTCGCTTATGCTACGCAAGCGGTCTATGCATATATTGCGCAGGACTGCCCGGCAATAGCCCTCGGGCGATAGCACATTTGCAAGTTCATTTCTCTTTTCCCATATGCGCATATAGAGGTTCTGCACAGCATCTTCGGCCTCGAAACGGTCGCAGAGCATGCGCATCGCATCGCGGAAAAAGAGCGGTTGCAATGGAAGGAATATGCGTTTGAACTCGTCGTGCGTCATTCGTTATTTGTGGGTTTCAACTATATGACGGAGATTTTTAGAATTTGTTACAGCGCATATAAACATTTTTTTGCAAAAACAGCAGACAGCACTGATATTCAACAACATAAAAAAGAAAAAAACTTTTTCATATTGCTCTCAACTGCCAAAAGGCAACGGCCGCAGCTGCTGCCACATTAAGGGAGTCCACCCCGTGAGCCATAGGGATACGTGCCACGTAGTCGGCTGCGGCAATAACATCGGGGGCAAGCCCATCGCCCTCGGTGCCCATGATTATTGCGAGCTTTCTCTCGTTCATCAGTTGTTCATTGTCTATCGACACGGAATCGTCTGTGAGTGCCATTGCCACAGTGCTGAAGCCCATCTCTTTGAGGGAACTTATGGGAGAAGAAAGCTTTGTCCAAGGGACAAGAAAAACGGAGCCCATGGAGACACGCACCGCACGGCGGTTAAGAGGATCGCATGCTGTGGGTGTGAGCAACACGGCATCTATGCCCAATGCTGCTGCCGAGCGGAAAATGGCACCGATATTGGTGGTATCCACCACTCCGTCGATTACAACAACACGACGAGCTGCTGCACAAATTTCCTCGACAGGGCGAAGAAAAGGACGTTGCATTGCACAGAGAACGCCACGGGTGAGGGTGTAGCCTGTGAGCGTCGCGAGTTGCTCGCGCGCGCCTGTGTAAAGGGGAATATCACCGCAACGTGCCACAATGGCAGCAGCGTCGCCTGTTATATGCTTGCGCTCGCACAAAAGCGACAAAGGGTGGCAACCCGCATCGAGAGCACGTTCAATGACCTTGGGGCTCTCTGCAATAAAAATACCGTTTGCACAGTTTTTATCACCGCGCAACTGAGCCTCGGTAAGAGTTGTGTATGGCTCCAGCCCGGGCTGTGTGAGAGATTTTATTTCTATTATGGGCATATTATTTTTTAATAACACTGCAAAAATAGAATAAAAAAAACGATGTGCACAATAACTGCAAGAAAGAATAAGAAGTTGTTTTAATCTCTAAAAAATATTATTTTTGCTTATCCTATGTTCTTAATTTCAAATTTAAGAACTATATTCGCCATATAGAACTAACCAAAATATATTATGAAAAAGATTTTTGTACCCCAAATAGTGCCCGCGAACAGTGAGGCAAACGAGTTGGAGAAGATTTTTACTACAATCAAAGGAGAAGTTATCGATTGTTGCAACTGGCCCGCAGAATTCCCTTATACTCCAAAAGTGGAGGCTAAGCTCTTTCATAGTGGCGACAAGCTGTATATAAAGTTCAGCGTTACCGAGAAAGATATACAGGCTAAGGTTGCCGAGGACCAGGGCAGAACGTGGACCGACCCTTGCGTGGAGTTTTTCGTATCGCCGCAGGGCAATATGGATTACTACAATTTCGAATGCACCTGCACCGGCAAACTGCTGCTTGCATGGCACCCTGCCGATGCCGATAAGGAGGCTGCGCCCATGAGTGTGATAGACAGCGTGCTGCGACACCCCTCACTTGGCACGGAGTGTTTTCCTTTGCGCGAGGGCGAGCATAGCTGGAGCATGATTGAGGTAATCCCCGCAAGCGCACTTTTCCGCAGCGGTATCGAGAGCTGGGCAGGCAAAAAGATGACCTGTAATCTTTATAAATGTGGCGACGAACTGCCCACCCCGCACTTTATCTCATGGGCTCCCATTGAATGGAAGGAACCGAGTTTCCACCGCCCGGAGTTTTTTGGTGAATTGGAATTTGAGTGATAATAATTTTTGAATGATAATAACAAATATAGCAGTGCTGCGCGCAACACTGCTATATTTGTTACATTATAGGTGTTAATAATACCACAAAAAAGCCACAGAAGCGACGCCACCATGAGCGTTCCTTGTAAATCTCTTTAGTGAGGAGAAAACTCTCTTTCTTATCCTCGGATATAATATCGTAGAGAGCGCGGGTGTCCTCTTTGTCAAAGACAAAAATATTGGTTTCATAGTCGTAGCGGAGGCTGCGACTGTTGAGATTGGTGGAGCCGACGGTCATATATTTATCATCGACACACATCACTTTTGAGTGATTGAAACCACCATTGTACATATATACTTTGGCACCGCGTTTCATGAATTTATAGCCCAAACGCCAAACGCCATCGGGCAAAAGAGGGATATCACCTTTTGCGGTGAGCATGAGATTGACCTGCACACCATCGTCTATCGCTTTTTTTATTGCTTTTCTAATCACTTTGAGCGGTATAAAATAGGGGCTCACAATGGTTACGCTGTCTTTTGCTGCATTTATTGCGTTTGCATATACTTGACGCATCTGTTTGGGATTTTTGCCGGGCCAGCGATCGACAACGGCAACAGCTGCCACACCCGCCTCGTGAGGCACAGGGTAATATTTGTGCCCGCCTATCTGTTGCCCTGTTTCGCGATTCCACATTGCAAGGAAAATATCTTGCAGCTTGGCAACAGCCGCGCCCTCCACACGAGCGTGTATGTCGCGCCATTTTCCAATGCCTTCGAGCCCTGTGAGGTAGTAATCGGCAACATTTATGCCACCCGTATATGCAATTTTCCCATCTATCACTACAATTTTGCGATGGTCACGCGATGTGGTGTGATTTATCCACGGAAAGGTTATAGGGTCGAATTTCACAAGCTCTATCCCTTGTGCACGGATAGCCTCGATATGCTCTTTTTTAAGCGGTTTGTTATTGGAAAAGTTTCCAAAGGCATCGAACAGCGCGCGCACCTCTACCCCCTCTTTTGCCTTTTGAGCCAGCAGGGTTATGAGTTCTTTGTTTATGGAGTCGTTGCGGAAGTTAAAATATTCGAGATGTATATGGTGCTCTGCCTCTTTTATGGCTTGGAACAGATCTGCAAATTTTTCATGTGCCCCATTGAGCAATTCTACCTCGTTTTTTTGGGTAATCTCTATCTTTTCATTTTGCAGATAGGATATAAAGGCTTCGTCGGACTGCATTATGTGCCCACGCTCTATTGCCCGGAAGCTGCTGCACGACACTGCCGACAGAAAAACAAAAGAAAGTATTATATATTTTACAGTTGTCTTCATTGTTGTTTTTGTAAAAACGGTTGCGAAGATACAAAAAACCGAGGGAGTAGGAAAGATTTTTATCGTGCAGAATTTTACATTTTCACACTTTTTCTCTTTCTCTTTGTTTATTTTCATTGAAAACGAGAGATATTCATGTTTGCAAGAAGATAAATATGAAAAGTTTAATATTTATCTTTTTTTTATTATCTTCGCGAAAGATTAAAACTCAAAACATTTACGTTATGATATACAAAGAAAGAGAAACACGTCATAAGAACGTGATTGATGCTGCAATGCAGATGATGACAGCTGCACGCACTGCCCCCAAGGCAAAAGGTGTGGATATTATTGAAGTGGCTCTTGTTACAGACGAAGATATCAAGACACTGAGCGATGAGCTGTACTCTATTGGAGAAAAACTGGGCAGAGGCGGGTTGCTGCGCGACGCCGGCAACATTCTGTCGGCAGAGGCTATCGTGCTTGTAGGTTCCCGAGAAGAGGCTATGGGATTGAATTGCGCATATTGCGGCTGCCCCACATGCGGCAGCCGCCCGGCAGGTATCCCCTGTGCGATGAACACTATTGATGTGGGCATTGCCGTAGGCTCGGCCTGCGCAACAGCTTCCGATTTACGTCTCGACACCCGCGTGATGTACTCTGCGGGCTATGCTGCAAAGCAACTCGGCTGGCTCGACGGGTGTAACTATATAATTGCAATCCCAGTGAGTGCATCTTCAAAAAATCCTTTCTTCGACCGTAAAAGAAAAGTGTAATGAATATTGCCGCCGAATTATATTTCCCTGCCGAGTGGCACAAACAGAGCTTTGTGCAGCTCACATGGCCGCATGTAAACAGCGACTGGGCTTATCTGCTGGAAGAGGTGGAGGCCTGCTTCATTGAGATAGCCAAGGAGATAAGCAAACGCGAAAGACTATTAGTTGTAACTCCTGAGAAGAAGGATGTGGAATGGAAATTGTCATGTATGGGCGCGACAATGGAAAACATCATCGTATTTTCGTGCAAAACAAATGATACATGGGCACGAGACCATGGTTTCATCACGCTGCTGAGCAAGGACGATGGCGTTCCTCGTTATGTTGATTTTTGTTTCAATGGCTGGGGAAAAAAATTTGCCGCAGACCTCGACAATGCCATAAACAAGCAATTATACAAAGCAGGCATTGTGAAGGGAGCATATATAAATATGAATAAGTGGGTATTGGAGGGAGGCTCCATTGAGACTGATGGCAAAGGCACATTGCTCACCACCTCGCAATGTCTGATGGCACCCAACAGAAACTCCATGATGCAGTACAATTTGGAGGTGGCACTCACAAACATATTGCGATGCAAGCGTATGCTGTGGCTCGACCATGGCAACCTCATAGGTGATGACACCGATGGACACATTGACACCATAGCCCGCTTTGCGCCAGATGACACCATTGTTTATATGGCACCAAACCCCAAAGATGATGAACAGTTCTATGACTTGTCTATGATGGAGGAACAGTTGCGCACGTTCCGCACCGAGGAGGGCAACCCCTATCGTTTACTTGCACTGCCGTCGCCAAGCCCCATATACAGCGAATTAGGGGAGCGACTGCCTGCCACATATGCAAATTTCCTCATAATGAACGGCGCAGTCCTCTACCCCACATATGCACAGCCCGAAAATGATGCTAAAGCTGCCGAGGTCTTGAAGATAGCATTCCCCGACAGAGAAATTGTGGGCATCGACTGCCGTGTTCTAATAGAGCAACATGGTTCATTACACTGTATCACAATGCAATACCCTTCACAGGATTGATATTTTACATTATGGATAATATTAAAGTTGGAATTATTCAGCTCTCCATAGGAGAGAATATAGAGAATAACAAGGGGAAGATTGCAGCTGCGATACGCAAGACTGCAGAGCAAGGAGCACTGCTTGTGGTGTTGCAGGAGTTGCATAACTCGCCCTACTTCTGCCAAGTGGAATCTACCACAAATTTCTCATACGCAGAGCCTATCCCCGGCCCATCGACCGAGTTTTATGGAAAGATTGCCGCGGAGTGCAAGGTGGTGCTTGTAACATCGCTCTTTGAGGCACGCGCAAAGGGGCTCTACCACAACACCGCTGTCGTTTTTGACAGCGACGGCAGCATTGCGGGCAAATATCGCAAGATGCATATCCCCGATGACCCTGCATATTATGAAAAGTTCTATTTTACACCCGGAGACATCGGGTTCCGCCCCATTAAGACAAGCATTGGAACATTAGGTGTACAGGTGTGCTGGGACCAATGGTATCCCGAGGGTGCCCGTTTGATGGCATTGCGCGGTGCAGACATTCTCATTTACCCCACGGCTATTGGCTGGGAGAGCAGCGATACAGAGGAGGAAAAGAGCAGGCAACTGGGCGCATGGCAGACTGTGCAACGCGGGCATGCAGTGGCAAACGGATTACCGGTGATTGCAGTAAACCGTTGCGGACACGAGCCCGACCCGTCGGGGCAGACACGCGGCATACAATTCTGGGGGCATAGTTTTATTGCTGGTCCGCAAGGCGAGTTTATCGCTCACTTTGGCGAGGAGGAGCAGATTGAGGTTGTGGAGGTGAGCCTGAAACGCAGCGAGGAGGTGCGCCAATGGTGGCCTTTCCTGCGCGACCGTCGCATTGAAGAGTATCACCCTATCACAAAAAGATTTTTAGACGAAGAATAACAACAAAAAACGGAGAGGCGCGCCTCTCCGTTTTTTGTTATACTTTTACCGCGGTAGATTGCAAGACCCACTCCACATCACGCAAGCAATCTTGCAGGTCTTGTTCATGCTCTTCCTCTTCAGCCATTATGCGTTTGGCTATATCACAGGTGGTGTAATCGATATTATTGGTAAAGGAGGCTATCTCTTCGTAACGTATGACAGCACAACGCTCGGCTGCAATATTCTCTTTGAGAAGGGTTATAACATCACTTTTCAGCGGTGGGGAATATTTGCAGCGTGCAAGCGTTGTCCACTGCACGGGGTTGAGCACCGGTACCCCCTCGAGCTGCACTATCCGGTCTGCCAACAGTTTGGCATGATTATACTCCTCCCGGGCATGTTCTTCAAACTCGCGCTGCACATCGGCACGCATGGCACCTTCGACCACAAAACTCGCTACCCAGTATTGATAGAACGCGAGCCACTCTTCGCTGAGGGCTGCATTCAGCTGGTCGAGCAACTTTGGGAGCTCTATACGTTGCCGCAATATCAAAACACTCTCTTTTGCCATAATAAAAATATTTTTAGGGTTAGTCTCGGAATATAGAACATAGAAACAGGATTTTTTGTTTCATTTATCTCCTTTTTATCATGAGGCAAAGATAAATTAAGGAGGAAAAAGGCGGTTTTTATCAACTATTAATCAAATTATGAGAATAATTGTTATTTTTATTGGCGGTGATTATAATAAAAAGTATTAATTTTGCATCATATTATAGAACACAAACATTACCACTGAAAACATGAAACTGGCTGTTGCCACAAAACCGACTTTTTTTGTTGAGGAGGATAAGATTATCACCCGTCTGTTTGACGAGGGGCTCGATTATCTCTTTCTCTACAAAGCCTACCCGCACCCTCAGTTTATAGAAAGGTTGCTGGGGCTTATTCCCAAGAAATACCACAAACGCATATTTTCCTGCAACGGCCGCCTTATGCAGGACTACAAATTGGCAGGCACGCTTTTTTCTCTTTCGTCAAACCCTCCCATGGGCGATGAAAAAGGGAAACTTGTGGGATATGCCCATAATCTTAAAGAGCTGAAGGAACTGCGCGAGACATATGACATTGTATGTTTCGGACCTCTTGGACGCACTTTCCATCAAAGTGCCGAGCTTAACGAGATTGGCAAGAAGATGATTAACAAAAAGACCTGGGCATTTGGCGACATAGACGAAGCCAACCTCAAACGCTTGCCGGCATATGGGTTTGGCGGTGTGATTCTCGACGAGCAGTTGTGGGCGAACTTCGACGCTTGCCGCTCGACAGACTACACCGACCTTATCAATCGTTTCCTGCGACTGAAAAAAGTGGTGGACAAATTATAAAACAGAAAAAACAAAATAAATAACAAAACAATTAATTAGCTGCATTATGAACAATACTCCTTACATGGTGTTTGCAGGTACAAAATCGCGTTACCTTGCAGAAGAGATTTGCAAAGAGTTGGGTTGCGAACTCGGTCAGATGAATACCACCTATTTTGCCGATGGTGAATTTGCTGTTTCTTATGAGGAATCTATCCGCGGGAAGAATGTATTCTTGGTACAATCTACATTCCCTAACTCGGACAACCTCATGGAGTTGCTTTTGATGGTTGATGCCGCAAAACGTGCTTCGGCAAAGAGCATTGTGGCTGTTATGCCCTATTTTGGCTGGGCTCGCCAGGACCGCAAAGACAAACCCCGCGTTTCTATTGGTGCAAAATTGGTTGCCGACCTTTTGAGCGTTGCAGGTGTGAGCCGTATAATAACAATGGACCTGCATGCCGACCAGATTCAGGGATTTTTTGATATTCCCGTTGACCACCTTTATGCTTCAATGGTGTTTATCCCTTATATAAACTCTTTGAAACTCGACGATCTTGTAATTGCAACTCCCGACGTGGGTGGTTCAAAGCGTGCAAGTGCATATTCTAAATGCCTTGGTGTACCCCTGGTGCTCTGCCACAAAACACGCGCAAAAGCCAATGTTGTTGATTCCATGCAGATTATCGGTGATGTGAAAGGCAAAAATGTTGTTCTGGTTGATGATATCGTTGATACAGCCGGCACAATTTCAAAGGCTGCCGACTTGATGATGCAGAATGGCGCAAAATCGGTGCGCGCAATTGCATCGCACTGTATTATGTCGGGCAACGCTTCGGAACGCGTACGCGAATCGTCTATGGAGGAAATTGTTTTCACTAACAGTATTCCTTATGACAGAGGTTGTCCCAAAGTTAAACAACTTTCTATCGCCCGTATTTTTGCCGAGGCAATCGAATGCGTTCTCAATAATCAGTCTATCAGCAAACAATATATCTGCTAATACGTTTTTATCTGTATGAAAAAGATATTAGCACTTGTTATTGCCACGGTTGCTTTCTGGGCTTGCCAATCTACCACCTACAGGGTTGAAGGTAGCATTGAGGGGGCGCAGGAAGGCGACACCGTGATTTTGGGTTATTCAAACGACGGACAAGAATTCAAAGCCACTGCAAAAACAGCCATTACCGATGGTAAATTTGTTTTTACCGGCGAGATAGAGGCCTGCAAGATATATTACATAGGCTACGAAGGTGGAGAAGAGCCTATTTACGCCATGTTCTTTCTTGAGCCCGGCAATATTAATGCCAATATTACATATACCGGCAGCCACATAACCGGAACAGAGACCAACGACCTGAATATCAAATTGGAAGAGGAGTTGGAGGGTTATGTGGTGGAGATGTTGCAGTATCAGGACACGCTCTATCGCGATTCGACCTTGACCGATGAGAAGAAAGCCGAGCTCAGCAACAACTGCTACAGGGTTCAGCGCGAGGCAATGACACACATTCAGGATGTTATCCGCAAGAATATGGATAATATGGTGGGAGTGTTTATGCTTGTGCAGTATAGCGATTTGTTTGATAACAATGAATTGTCTTCGCTTATTGCGGCAATACCCAATAAACTGATTGACCGCGACAACAACTATTTGTATGATATTTTATTGCAGATACAAGAACAAAGGAACAATCCCGGCACTCTTGACGAGATAATCAATGCCATTGAAGAGGAAGGCAAGGATTTTGAGCTTGAAGAGAGCGACGAGACACAGATTACAGAGTAATTATTTGTACATGATACAAAAACAGCAACACCTGCATGGTGTTGCTGTTTTTGTATTGGGCCAGTCTCTTAAATTATCTTATACCATTATTAATATTGCTCTTTTTCGTTGGGAAAATCGGAAGCCTTCACATCGCCCACATAGTTGCCAACGGCATCGGTGATAACGGTATGAAGGTCGGCATAGCGACGAAGGAAACGAGGGGTAAAATCGGCTGTCATGCCAAGCATATCGGCATAGACCAGCACCTGCCCATCTACTGCCCCACCGGCGCCAATACCTATTACCGGAATTTGGAGACTGCTGGCAACCTCGGCACCAAGCGCAGCGGGAATCTTCTCGAGCACAAGAGCAAAGCAACCAGCCTCTTGCAGCAAAAGTGCATCGCGACGCAGTTTCTCTGCCTCCTCCTCATCTTTTGCACGCACGGAATATGTTCCAAACTTATTTATGCTCTGTGGTGTGAGACCAAGATGCCCCATAATGGGTATTCCGGCATCGAGAATCTTGCGCACAGAGGGAAGTATCTCCTCACCACCCTCCAGTTTAAGCGCATCAGCATGGCTCTCTTTCATTATGCGTATGGCATTTTTCACAGCTTCGTCGGCATTCACCTGATAGGTTCCGAATGGCATATCAACCACTACTAAAGCGCGCTTAACACCACGAACCACCGATTTTGCGTGATATATCATCTGGTCGAGAGTGATGGGCAGAGTGGTTACGTTGCCTGCCATCACATTTGATGCCGAGTCACCAACAAGAATAGCATCGACACCTGCACCATCAATGAGCATTGCTGTGGTGTAGTCATACGCTGTGAGCATTGCTATTTTCTCTCCTTTGCGCTTCATCTCTATGAAACGATGGGTTGTAACCTTACGCGGGTCTTCTACTATATATTTTGACATTTTTTGTGTTTTACGGTCTTTGGAGACCTGTTAATTTTATCTTAATTTATAAATCTCTGCAAAGGTAATTTTTTTTATTGAAAAGAATGTGTTACGCCCACGTTTTTTGTCTCCTCTTTTTTGTCTCCTCTTTTTTTTCACGCTCTATTTTCACCTTAATAAAGGTGAGTTCGATATAAACTTTGCATATAGCGAACAATACAATAATTCACATACGTTCAGAATGAACTGTCTTTATTATTTGTGTAGTATTCTATGTAATCACCATTATTTGCATAGAATTCATAGAATTCATAATCACCAAAATTTACCAAAGTATTATTATTGTAATTACAAATTTTTTCATAATTTTGCAAATTTGAAAAATCACATTGTTGCAATAATAAATTGTTTAAGAAACCAAATAAACCGATGTCAGCCGGTTGCCAATATCGGATACACTCACAATTGTGCAATCGGCAAACATTTTTTAATTAAGAATTATAACAACAAAAACAATATGACAGAGCATTTTACATCAATTAAATCATTGATAATCAGCATCTTGCTATTGGGGGGGGTAAATTCAAGCCTCTTTTCTCAGAGCGTTGAACAGATAAAAGCAGATAGTAAAACCTACATCTACGGCGAAGGCTTCGGCGTTACACAAGAGGCTGCCGACGAGGCTGCATTGGCAAATCTCATAAACCAAATATCGGTTTCCGTTAAATCGGAATTCTTCTCCGAAGAACGCGAAAAAATTCTTGGCGGCAAAAACTCTACCACGGAAACCAACTACACATCTATTATTCAAACATATTCCAGCGCCACACTGAACAACACCGAGCGTTTGATAATAAAACAAGAACCCAACGCCTGTGTGTTCCGCTACATAAAGAGAGCAGAAATAGACAAAATCTTTGAGGCGCGTCGCAAGAAAGCCGTCGAATATGCAGGTCTTGGCGACAATGCTTTGGACGACAAGCAAATAGACGATGCACTCAAATACTATTATTGGGCTCTTTGCCTTGCCCGCAGCCTCCGTTACCCCGACACCGCAAAAGTGTATGCGGGTGCAACGGAACAATCCATCATAACCTATATTCCCAATAAGATAAACGATATCTGTTCCGATATATCGTTAGAACTCATACCGGACGGTGAAGATGTATATCGCATGCAGGCAACATACCAAAACAGCCCTATACGCAGCATGGACTACACCTACAACGATGGTATGGGTTACGGTGCCATATATTCGGTGCGCGACGGCGAGGGCGTTATAGAACTGCTCCCCAACACAACGGCAAAGAAGATAACCGTCAAGGTAGAATATATGTTCGCCGGCCTTGCCGTGGTAGATAATGAGGTTAAAACCCTTATTCCGCTGCAGCAGGACATCTTTCGCCGCGCCTACATAGACATTCTGTTGCCCACAGCCACGCACAACAACATCTCATCGGCAACCACTGCGGCAAGGAGCAATGTGGCAAAAGCACCCACCTCGCTCGTGACAACCTCGGCAGGAGGCAAAATCAACTACAGCACTGCAATGAACCATTGCATGGAAACGGTATCCAAGATTGGCGATGCTATGAGAAAGGGCGAAACAGCCACGGTGAAACCCCTTTTTACCGCCGAGGCGTACAAAGAATTCAGCAAAATATTAAGTTATGGTCGTTATACAATAGGCAACGAGTATAATTTGGAGTGTATTCAAAACGAGAGCGATGGCACATTTGTATGTCGCGGGCTCCCCTGCCTGTTTAAGTTCTCTCGTCAGCGCACATTCAACGAACAACTATCATTTACGTTTACCGACGATAAAGTTTCCCACGTGGCATTGGGGCTTGGCAGGCAGATGACCGAGGAGGAGATTGCCTGTAACGGCGATTGGAACCTGGAAGCACGCAAGCTCATAGTTTCGTTTTTAGAGAACTACCGCACTGCATACGCCACAATGAACATAGATTTCATGAAAAATGTGTTCGACGATAATGCTGTTATTATCATTGGGCACAAATTGCAGCGCGACTCCCGTTACAACGATGGTAAATTTCTTAACAACGAATATGTAAAACTCACTCGCAAGAGCAAAGAACAATTCATTAACGACCTCGCTGTCTCGTTTAAGAGCAAAGAGTATATAAATCTGCATTTTTCAAATTGCGAGGTTATTCAACTGCAAAAGGGAAAAGAGTTATATGGAATTCAACTGAAACAGGAATATTATTCGAGCAACTATGGCGACACGGGCTATCTCTATCTGTTACTCGATTTGACAAATCCCAAACTTCCCATAATCCACGTGCGCACGTGGCAACCCGAGCCCGACCCGGACTTCGGTGTTATAACCCCCGGTTATTTTTAACCCACGATGCAGGATTATAAAAAGAGATGAGAAACACACATCTCCTCCTATACGGTCGTCGAAATGACAACCTTGTGTAAATTGCTATATAATTACCCAAATTAAAACCAATAAAACTAAAAAACCGTGCAAACAAAGCAACGAATAACCTTTCTCCT
>CAYRFX010000004.1:0-63972 GCA_964423665.1 uncultured Bacteroidaceae bacterium
TTGTTTGGCGGTGTCGGCAATCCATTGGCTTATATAGTGCAGGCGGCTTGCATATCCGCACCGTTTGCCCTCGCGGTATCTTATGCGTTGCAGGTTAATACACATGGACCGGAAATCATCTTTGCCCTCTTTTATCGTAGCATATATGGCAAGGACCTGTTCCACAAATGTGGTGCAATCAACCTCCTTGGTATTTATTACAAGCGGTTCGCCTTTGCCTTTTTCAAGGGTACCGGCAACATATTTGTTGCCTATAAACTCACCGGCAATGGCGAGTATCTGTTTGCCGGCAGGCATCTTGTGCCGATGATGTTTTTTTAGCAACTTTGTTATGAAGATGCTATCCTGACGGCTGTATATGATATCTTGTGCTGCAAGCGTGCCTGCGGCTGCAATCAGTAGTATAAAAAGCAGTTTTCTCATGTGGTATTAACAAATAATAATGTAAATGTAGGCAAAAATTCTGTTTTAATAGCTATCTTCGCTATTGTAAATGTAGCCGGAATGAAAAGATTATCAATATATCTGCTGTTTCTTCTTGTTGTCTTGTCTGCGGAGGCGCAGTTCATGCGCTCTTTTTCCTCTCGCATACGTTCGTTGCAGATGGTCTTGAACGATAATATAACCGACCCGCCTGTGATGCATCTGGGTGGCGATGATGTGCTGTTTTTCTCTTTTGATGAGATGTCGCACGAGTATCACCGTTTTACATATAAAATTTCTCATTGCAATTATAGCTGGGAGGAATCTGATGTCTCTGAAATAGATTATCTTGATGGTTTTAATGAGATGCCTGTTGATGCTTGGGAAAATTCCGAGAATACCACTGTGCTATATACAAACTATGCTTTTACGATTCCCAATGAAGATGTGTCGTTGAAACTGTCGGGGAATTATAAAATTGAAATTCTTGATGATGAAGATGATGAACAGGTGGTTGCGGAATTTCGTTTTTCGGTGGTGGAGCCGCGTGTGGCACTCAGCGCGGCAGTGAGTGGCGATACAGATATTGACCACAATAAAACTCATCAGCAGGTGAGTTTCACGGTTCATCACCCTAAATACAATATCTCCAACCCCGCTGGCGAGGTGTATGCCGTGGTTTATCAGAACAGGCGTTTCGATAATGCCGTTTCCGATATAAAGCCAACGGTTATAACCGGCAACAGTTTGCAATATGTATTCAATGAGAGGCTTATTTTTGATGGTGGCAATGAGTATCGTCGTTTTGAACTCACCGACCCCGATGTTCCCGGAATGAATATTGCTGCGGTGGGCTATTCAGAGCCTTATTATCATGCCGAGCTGTATGCCGATGCCCCGCAAAAGTTTCATTCCACCACTCGTGATGAAAACGGCAGGTATTTTATAAACACTCTGGAGGGGTATGGTACGTCTATTGAGGCCGATTATGTTTTTGTGCATTTCACACTCCGGGCTCCTCGTCGCAGTGGAGGCAACTATTATCTGCTGGGCGATTTTTGCGATAACGTCTTCGGTACCGATAACAGACTATTGTATGACGAGGAGAATGGGGTTTATAGAACTTCTCTCCTGCTAAAACTCGGGTTGTATAACTATTCCTACGCATGGCTGCCCGATGGTGCAAAGAGAGCCTCGCTTGCAGCAGTCGAAGGGGATTTCTATGATACAGAGAATGAATATCTCATACTTGTTTATCACAGAGAATTCGCTTCGCGCTATGATAAGTTGGTGGGTGCAGCCCGCCTGCTTCACAAGTAGTGAATATTCCCATTACAATTATAGCCCGCCTCCGTAGCAGAAGCGGGCTATAATTATGTTCTATCACCTTTTTATAATTTGTCAATCAAGCGTTGAGCCCAACCCCAAATGCCGCGTTTTTCTATCTGCATCAGGTGTGCAACCCATTGTATTGCTTTTAGAGCCTTTGTGTTGTGGGCTATTTGAACCTTAGCAAACTTATAGAATACAAATGTTATGAGAATGCTTAGTGAAAGCACAATGTAGAGCTGTACATCGATTGATGCGCCCAATTTATATGACACAAACCACGCTACTATAATGAGGAAGTTGAGTGTGAGTATCGAAACGGTGGTTCCTATGTGTGAGAAACCGAGTTCCAAGAAGAGATGATGCAGGTGTGTCTTGTCGGGGTGGAAAGGTGATTTCTTTCTTAGGATTCTCATAGACATCACGCGCAAGGTATCAAACACCGGCACAGCAAGCACTGCAAGTGTAAAGGGTATCAATCCCACTCCATCTCTTGCAAACCCTGCGCTCAAAGAGGTGCCTTTGAGTATGCTCACAACAAACATAGACATCATGGTACCTATAACAAGCGTTCCGCCATCTCCTATGAACATTTTGGTGGTGTTACCAAACACGTTGTGCAGGAAGAAGGGAATGATTGCGCCCGCAGCCGAAACAGCAAGAATAGTCATCACGGTGTTGCCCGACATGTAGAGCATTATTGCAAACATCACAGATGCCATGAAACAGAAACCCGATGAGAGCCCGTTTACACCATCTATAAGGTTGATTGCGTTTATTATTCCCACTGCGGCAAAAATGGTGAGTGGCCCTGCTATCCATGCAGGAATAAAATCTATTCCCCACAGCCCCCAGAAGTGGTTTATTCCACTGTTGTTTACAAGAATGATAAATGCAACTACTGCAATCTCAATGATGAAACGTGTACGGGGTGTAAGATCCAGGATATCGTCAATGGTTCCTGTATATAACATTATAATCATGGCAGCCATGAGCACAAAGACGCCGGGGCTGAAGAATGTTATTTGCGATGAACATATACCCACTATTATGCCAAAGAATACAGCCAAGCCTCCCATGACAGGCACGGGACGACGCTGCAACTTGCGTTCGTCGGGGTTGTCCACAAGGTTCTTGAGTATTGCAATCTTAAGAATCTTCGGGTGCACCCAAAGAGTTGCGCAGAAAGCAACAATAAAAGGTACCAATAGGTGATAAATTTTGCTCATGATTTATATATATATAAATATGTTATATTAACGTACTATTTGCTGTACTATTGTGTAATTTTGTTAATTTTCTCAATTAAAGTTTGCGGTATTGATGTTGTGGCTACTGCTGCCACACCGTCAATCTTCACCACGACACGTTTTTCCCGTTTGTGTTCTATCTTTATCAATATGCCCTCGGCTCCTTTGAAAGGTCCATCAATGATTCTCACTCTGTCGCCGTTTGTGAGATTCAGTTCGTCGGGGTTCAAATAGAGTATTCTCTCCTCTTCGTTGCCGGCAATGGCGATAAAGCTTTCCATCTGCTTGGCGGGCACGGTCATTATGCGTGAACCGCTGTCTCTGTTAGGGGATATCACATAGCGCAACCACGGGATATACTCCTGTTTTATGCAGTCAATCTTCTCTCTTGTGCTGTGCACAAATATGTAATTGTGCAGTGCTGCTATGCTCTTCCATACGAGCTTCCCTCTTTTATCCACGCTCCTTATCTTTTGCATAGGGACAAAGCTCTCAATGCCTATTGCTTGGAATTTTTCCTTGGCAATAAGCTCGCGTTGGTAGGTTACTCTCAATACGAACCATTGCTTTTCGCTTGTATTGTTCATGCAGGTGCAACTTTTAAGCAAAAATAGTGCAAACGTGCGCGGTGCGGGCAACTTGCAGGTCTCGCCACCAATGCAACCTATTTTCGCAACATTGTTGCAAAGATACTCTTTTTATATTATTTGTATTCTTTTTTTTGAAAAAGTTATATAACGTGTGCTATACATATCTATTCTGTTGTGTGATGTTTTTGAAAATTTTATAATCTTTCTTCGTCTTTCTTCTCTTTTTTTCTATCTTCGCATTTGTTATTGTAATATTAACCGGTTACGCGGTAATATTTATTTGCGTAACTTTTATTTTGTGTAAATATGAGTAATTCTAATCATGTGGTTATTATGGCGGGCGGCATTGGCAGTCGCTTTTGGCCTATGAGTACAATAGACTGCCCAAAACAGTTTATCGACGTGCTTGGGTGCGGGAAATCGCTCTTGCAGCTCACTGTGGAACGTTTTGGAGATATATGCCCCAGAGAGAATGTATGGGTGCTTACGTCGGAAAAATATGCTCCGCTTGTGCAGGAACAGCTGCCAGATATCCCCGCAGAAAACATATTGAAAGAGCCTTGCCGCCGCAACACAGCACCTTGTATCGCATATGCCGCATGGAAAATTAAGAAGAAAGACCCGCATGCCAATATGGTGGTTACTCCCAGCGACCATTTTGTTGCCGATGTAACAGAATTTCGTCGCATAATATCTTCTTCTTTGAAATTTGTTGCCGATTCCGATGCCATTCTCACACTTGGAATAAAACCCACCCGCCCCGATACCGGCTATGGTTATATTGAGGCGGCTTTGGGCACAGCTTCTCTTTCCAACAAGGAGGTGTTCCGTGTAGATTCATTCAAGGAGAAACCCGATGTTGATACAGCAAAGGCTTATATTGCAAAAAATAATTTTTATTGGAATGCCGGTATATTTATATGGAACGTTTCCACAATAGTAAATGCATTCCGTGTGTATCAAGGTCCCATAGCCGAGATTTTTGAATCGCTTGCACCTTTCTATTTTACCCCCGAGGAACAACAGGCTGTGAACGAGCGTTTCCCCGAATGCCGCAATATTTCGGTAGATTATGCAATAATGGAGCGTGCCGAGGAGATATTTGTGTTCCCCTCTAATTTTGGCTGGAGCGATCTTGGCACATGGGTTTCATTGCATAACCAGGTGCCGAAGGATTTGAATGCGAATGTATCGCTTGGGGCTTCAGAGACTTCGTTCTGTGATACTCATAGCTGCATTGTGAATACACGAGGAATGAAGAGTGTGGTGGTTATCGGCATGGAAGATTGTATAATATCGGAGAATGATGGCAATCTGCTTGTGTGCAAGATGAGCGAGGAGAACCGTATTAAGGAATTTTCCGATAAATAAAATAACAGATAAATGATGAGGGTGACTAATTTAGTCGCCCTCATTTTATTTTGTGAATGGAAAATTCTATTTCTTAATTGCAGATAGAAACTTTTCTGTTGTAATGTCTGCATCGTAAATAAGCCCGAAGAGTTCAAAAAGCAGGTCCGACTTTCCGTTGAGTGCATTCTCTATATATGGGCGGATATCGTTCTCCTCTTCAAGGTTATACATTACAAAAGCTATGCAGGCGTCAAAGTCGGCAGTGTCGCCCTTCTCGGGGCGGGCATACAGCAGCACGCTTTTGGCAATCTCCCAGTGTTTGTATTTTATAAGATGGCGGGCAAGTGCAAAAAGCTCTTCCTCTTGATTCCACTCTTTTATGTCGATTATGTTCATCTCTTTGAACGTGAGGTTCTCCTTGTCTCGCAGTTCATATAGTTCTCCGCCTTCAATAAGGAGTTGCTTCATGTTATCGGGGTGCATAATCAACGCAAGCGAGATTGCTCCCGTAGCTCCCTTGTCGTTGCCCATTTTATTCATGATGATGGCACGGTTTATGCGTGCCAACATCGCCTCAATGCTGCCGCTTTCTGTCATGTGGGCTATCTCCTCAAAGCCTTTCAAGGCCTCTGCGGCATGCCCCGTGGCATATTGGCACAATGCAATATAGAAGCGTGGCATTGCCGATGAGGGGTACTTTTGCACAAGTGTTTCAAAAATCTCCTGTGCCTTTTGGTAGTTGCGCAGGAAATAGTAGCAGTAGCCTTGCATCATGCAGGCGTATTCTATCTCCTCGCCGATGACCCGTTCATACTCGAAGCACTCTATCGCCTTGCCATATTTGTTTATCAGATAATAGATATGTGCAAGCTGTTCCCAGTAAAAGGTGGAGTAGGGGTCGCTGTCGAGCAGTTTGTTGTATATCTCTATTGCTGCATTTGTGTTTTGCAGCTCTATGTAACACTCTGCTTTTATCTCCCAGAAACATTTCTCGTTTTCTCTTCCTTGCAGGGCATAATCGGTTATCTGCAACGCCTCTTGGGCAAAGCCGCAGTCGAGCAGCAGCTCCAGAGCATCGCATGCGGTCTCTTTTGTTACTTTTTCTTGGTTGAGCAGTTCTACTATGGTTTCGCGCGCCTCTTTATAGTCTTTTAGTGCGATAAGTGTTTCGGCGTATAATAATTTTGTCTCATCGTCGGGTGGGGTGGAGGTGCTGCCAAGCATGATGAGGGCGCGCTCAGGCTCCTCTTTGCACAAAGCTAGCTTAACACTCATTTTAATGAGGTCGGGTGAGCCGGGGTGCAGTTTCTTTGCAAGCTCATACACCTCCTCGGCGTTTGCCGGCACATCCTGGAGAATGTAATAAGCCATAAGGTCGCGCAGTTCCTCCATGCCGAAATATGAGCAGGCATTTGATTTTGTTGCCTGCTCATATTTCTCTAAAAGTTCTCGGAACTCAGGTGAATCAAAGTATCCTTTGCTGTCCATTGTTCGTTGTTATTTCCCTTTTATCTTGCTCCAAGTGTCTTTCAGCGATACTGTGCGGTTGAAGATGGGGCGCTCGGGGGTTGAGTCGGGGTCAATGTTGAAATATCCTATTCTCTGGAACTGCAAGTAGGATAGTGGCTCTTGTGTGGCAAGGAATTTTTCCACATAACAGCCCTTGCGCACCTCCAAAGATGCGGGGTTTATCATCTCCTTCATCGCAGTCAATGCGTCGCAGCCTTTCTCTTCTCTTATTGCCGCCATTTCGTCGCGGGGGTTCTCAGCTTTCCACAAGCGGTCGTAGAGGCGCACCTCTGCTTCTATGCAGTGCCCGCGACTCACCCAGTGGATAGTGCTCTTAACCTTGCGGTTGGCATCTTTCTCGCCGGTTTTTGTGTCGGGGATATACTCGCATAGAACCTCTGTAACGTTGCCGTTTTCGTCTTTCACACAGCCTGTGCACTGCACAATATAAGCGTTCTTCAAGCGCACCTCGCGCCCTTGTGTCAGGCGGTAGTAGTTCTTGGGAGCATCTTCCATGAAGTCGTCGCGCTCAATCCACAAATCGCGGCTGAACTCTATGGTGTGTGTGCCTGCCTCGGGGTTCTCGGGGTTGTTTATGGCTGTTAGCTCCTCAACCTTGCCCTCGGGGTAGTTGGTGATTGTGAGTTTCACGGGGTTAATAACTGCCGATACGCGTGTGGCGCGTGCATTGAGGTCCTCACGGACAGCACTCTCGAGCAGCGCAAAGTCGTTGAGCGCATCGTATGTGGTGTAGCCAATCTTATCGACAAAATTGCGGATAGATTCGGGTGAGTATCCACGGCGGCGGAAACCGCACAATGTGGGCATGCGGGGGTCGTCCCAGCCGTTTACTAGCCCCTCTTTTACCAAGATGAGCAGGTTTCGTTTGCTCATAAGGGTGTAGTTGAGGTTCAATTTGTTGAACTCATATTGGCGTGGGCGGTTGTCGTCGAGGTCTTTTTCCTCTTTTATCCAATCGACAAAAAGGTCGTATAGGGGGCGGTGGGGCACAAACTCCAATGTACACAAGGAGTGTGTTACTCCCTCTAAATAGTCGCTCTGCCCGTGTGCAAAGTCGTACATGGGGTAAGCCTTCCATGTGGTGCCGGTGCGGTGGTGCGCGCTCTTTACCACGCGGTAGATGATGGGGTCGCGGAAGTGCATGTTGCTGCTTGCCATGTCAATCTTGGCGCGCAACACCATTTTACCCTCTTCAATCTCGCCTGTATTCATCTTCTCGAACAGCGCGAGGCTCTCCTCTGCGGGACGGTCGCGGTAGGGGCTGTTTATGCCGGGCTGTGTGGGTGTGCCTTTCTGCTCGGCTATCTGCTCGGCACTCTGCTCGTCAATGTAGGCTTTTCCCTCCTTGATGAGGCGCACAGCAAAGTCCCACAACTGCTGGAAGTAGTCCGATGCATAATATACATTATCCCACTTGAAGCCGAGCCACTTTATATCCTCCATTATCGCATCTACATACTCCACGTCCTCTTTTGTGGGGTTGGTGTCGTCGAAACGCAGGTTACACACTCCGTTATATTTCTGCGCCATGCCAAAGTCCATGCATATTGCTTTTGCATGACCTATGTGCAGGTAACCATTGGGCTCGGGCGGGAAACGTGTCTGCACTTTTCCTCCGTTCTTTCCCTCGGCAAGGTCGTCTATAATTGCTTGCTCAATAAAACTGACACTCTTTTTCTCGGTCTTTTCAGTTTCGTAAATTTCGCTCATTATTATATGTTTTTATTTATTTTTTCTTTGGATTAATGGTTAAAACAATTCTGTGCAGAATTAATTTACAAAATTAGCATAAAAAATGGAAATAACGGGCTATTTTTCACAACAATTCAAATTCTCTTTATTTTTCGGAGTTAAAGTGTTATCTTCGCGCTTGTAAAATCGGAATTTATAAATATACTAAATATACAATTATGAAGAGTGATATTCAAATAGCTCATGAAACAGAGCTGCAACGCATTGAGAATGTGGCTGCCCGCATGGGTATTGCTGCCGACGAACTCGAACATTATGGCAAGTATATTGCAAAACTGCCTCTCCACCTCATTGGCGAGCAAAGGAGCAAGCTTATTCTTGTTACAGCAATTACTGCAACCCGTGCCGGCATTGGAAAGACCACGGTTTCAATAGGTCTTGCTCTTGGTCTTAACAAGATTGGCAAGAATGCGGTTGTTGCACTGCGTGAGCCCTCGCTCGGTCCTTGTTTCGGTATGAAGGGTGGTGCTGCCGGTGGCGGTTATGCACAGGTTCTTCCCATGGAGAAAATCAACCTCCACTTTACAGGTGATTTTCATGCCATAACATCGGCACACAATATGATTTCTGCTCTTCTCGATAATTATCTCTATCAGCATGCGAAAGAGGGCTTTGGTCTCAAGGAGATTCTGTGGCGTCGCGTGCTCGATGTGAACGACCGCTCTTTACGCTCGATAATCACAGGCGTGGGCCCTGCCACCAATGGTCTTGTGGAGCAGGCGGGTTTTGATATTACCCCCGCATCGGAGCTTATGGCTATCCTCTGCCTTGCCTCTGACGAGGAGGATTTGCGTCGTCGCATAGAAAATATCCTTTTGGGATACACATACGATGGTGCACCCTTCACTGTGAAAGATTTGGGCGTTGCCGGTTCTATAATGGTGCTTCTGAAAGATGCTATCCAGCCCAACCTGGTGCAGACAACAGAGAATACACCCGCGGTGGTCCACGGCGGTCCATTTGCCAATATTGCTCACGGTTGCAACTCGCAGCTGGCTACCAAGATGGCTCTTGCTCACAGTGAATATACAATTACCGAGGCGGGCTTCGGTGCCGACCTGGGTGCAGAGAAATTCTACAATATCCTTTGCCGCAAGAGTGGCTTGCAGCCCGATGCAACAGTTATTGTTGCCACTGCGCAGGGCTTGAAGATGCACGGCGGCGTGGAACTCGATAAGATTAAGGAACCCGATATGGACGGTTTGCGCAACGGTCTTGCCAACCTCGACCGCCACGTTGCCAACCTGCAGTCCTTCGGTCAGTCGGTGATTGTGGTATTCAACCGCTTTGCAACCGATACCGATGAGGAGATGGCTCTCCTTCGCGCTCATGTGGAGCAGGAGCTCGGCTTGCCTTTTGTTATCAACAATGCCTTTGCACAGGGTGGCGAGGGTGCTGTGGAGATGGCGCAGATTGTGGTTGATACCATCGCCAACAACCCCTCTAAGAAACTCGAATTTACATACAGCGACGAGGACGCCATTGCAACAAAAATCGAAAAGGTTGCCAAGAATATCTACGGAGCAGCATCGGTTACATTTGCAAAACCTGCCATGGATCGCATAAAGCTTGCCGAGAAACTTGGCATGTCGTCGTTCCCCGTGTGCATTGCAAAGACTCAGTTCTCGTTCAGTGCCGATGCCAAGCAGTATGGTGCCGTTAAGGGTTTCAACCTGCAGATACGCGATGTTGTGCTCAACGCCGGTGCCGAGATGATTGTTGCCATTGCAGGCGATATTATCCGCATGCCCGGTTTGCCCAAAGACCCGCAGGCGAACCACATCGATTATATCAATGGTGAGATAGTAGGTCTCAGCTAATAAAAAAGGCTATGGCACAACCACTTGCTGAACGTCTGCGCCCCACCTCCTTTGAGAATTATGTGGGGCAACAGCACCTCGTTGGCGAGGGGGCTGTGTTGCGCCGTATGATAGATTCCGGGCGCATCCTCTCGTTCATTATGTGGGGCCCTCCCGGCACGGGAAAAACAACCATAGCCAAGATTATAGCACATAAACTCAATCGCCCCTTCTACACCTTGAACGCAGTGTCGTCGGGTGTGAAGGAGGTGCGCGAGGTTATCGACAAGGCAAAGGGTTCTCCTCTTTTTTCGGGTGGCGGTGCCATTCTTTTCATAGATGAGATTCATCGCTTCAATAAGTCGCAGCAGGATTCTCTGCTGAGTGCAGTTGAAACGGGTGTTGTAACGCTCATAGGCGCAACAACAGAGAACCCATCGTTCGAGGTTATACGCCCGCTCCTCTCCCGTTGCCAGCTCTATGTGCTCAAATCCCTCGAAAAAGAGGACTTGATGCAGTTGCTTAATTATGCAATAACCACCGATGAGGCTCTCAAAAAACGTGGCGTGCTGTTGCAGGAGACCGATGCTCTGCTGCGTTACAGCGGTGGCGATGCGCGCAAGTTACTCAATATTCTTGAACTTGTGGTGGAGGCCGATGCCGAATCTCCCGTTGTCATTACCGATGAAAAA
Organism: uncultured Bacteroidaceae bacterium; assembly: GCA_964423665.1. Lineage (GTDB taxonomy): Bacteria > Bacteroidota > Bacteroidia > Bacteroidales > Bacteroidaceae > HGM04593. The sequence goes on from CAYRFX010000004.1 coordinate 10,719, forward strand.
GTGGTGCAGTGCTTGCAACAGAATCCTTTGGCATACGACAAGGATGGCGAGATGCACTATGATATTATATCGGCATTCATAAAATCCATTCGTGGCAGCGACCCCGACGCAGCACTATATTGGCTTGCCCGTATGATTGAGGGTGGCGAAGCACCCGAATTCATCGCTCGCCGCCTCATAATATCGGCATCGGAGGATGTGGGTCTTGCCAACCCCAATGCGCTGTTGCTTGCCAACGCCGCCTTTGATGCGGTGATGAAGATTGGCTGGCCCGAGGGGCGCATTCCCCTTGCCGAGGCAACAGTCTATCTTGCCACCTCGCCCAAGAGCAATTCGGCATATATGGGTATAAACAGTGCGCTCGAGAAGGTGCGTGAGACGGGCAATCTGCCTGTTCCGCTTCATCTGCGCAACGCGCCCACCAAACTGATGCAGCAGCTCGGCTATGCCGATGGTTATAAATACAGCCACGACTATCCCCACCACTTTGTGAAACAGCAGTTCCTTCCCACCGAAGGAAAGGATTTCTCTTTTTGGCAGCCGCAGGATAACCCGGCGGAGCAAAAGACCAAGGCCTGGATGAATTTCTGCTGGGGCGATGAGAGGAAATTTTCGAAATAAATATGGCAACCATGCGGTTGCCATATTTATTTCGAAAAAGCGGTTATCTGGCTTGTCATTTTGTTGTCTCCTCGGGTTTGCAACCCGAGGAAATTGAGGCAGGGATTTGTAATCCCTTAATTATTGCGGGTCTAAGACCCTAATATTCTTATACATCGGATAACATATCCGATGAGACAAAGACTATATACAACTCCGCCCCTAAGTTAGGGGAGGTACCGGCAAGCCGTAGGAGGGGCTGGCAGACAATTCTTTTTTACAGCACCTTTGTGGAACAATGTAGTTTTTATATTAAATAGTGGTAAAATAGCAACCTTATTAATAAAATCAGTTACTATCTTAGCAAAAACTAAAAAATACTTGCTGCAACGCTCGTTTTATAAATATGTGCCCACAAATACAGTGCCTTGAAAAATGCGAATAAATATTAACGTATTTCAAATTTTTGCACTATTTTTGTGTGGTCGCGGGGTGCAAATCCCGTGAAGACATATTTTTAGAGCGTTTTGCGTTTATCCTTGATTTGAAATCTGGACAATTTCAACCTATTTGGATAATGGGCAAGGTGCTCACGTCAATGTTATATACTCACCCACCGGGTGAACTATATATCGTTTGGCGTGGGCTATTGTTTATTACAAGTAGGTGGGCAGTCCAGAGCCTCAAATCAGTAATAGCAATAGTTCCCACGCTTCTTTTTTTTTGTTAATACCCTGTCTGGGAATTGGGGGGGAGAAATATTTTGTACAATGAAAAGTTATCTTATTCCAGAGGAACTATTTGAAAAAGACTTCAAAAAATTTACGGGATTTTATGATTATCACGTAAAAAATAAAGTAATTCCATTATCATTAAATGAAATTCAAGGTCTAGGGGTTAATTTAAAAATTAAAACACCTATTGATATTCAGCAATTAACCGACAATCTTCTAACAATCAATACTATATATTTTTCTTCTTCGAAAAAGAAAGAAAATGTCAAAAACTTAATGTGGACAATTAGATGTTTAACAGCCCATCCAGAGAATATTTCTGAGTTTATTTGTGAAGATACTAAGTGCTACAAAATATATTGTACAAGAAAAAACAACGGAGTCAAACAAGAAACAATGAAAGGTATTATTGCGTGTGACAAATGGAATGAATTTATAAATAATATAACAACGAAAATTATTGAAAATGAAAACAATTAAAACATTATTAATTACAACGTTAATGCTATTGTGCAGCACAGTAGCAACAGCCCAATACTTTGTCGATGGAATTTATTACAAGGTTACCGATGCAAATGCAAAAACAGTTGCGGTAACTTATAGAGGAACTTCTTATAGTGACTACTCCAATGAGTATAGTGGCAATGTGGTAATACCCGAGAGTGTTACCTATAATGGAACTACTTACAGCGTAACAAGCATAAGATATGAGGCGTTCAGAGGTTGCAGCGGTCTCAAAAGCGTAACAATCCCCAACAGCGTTACCAGCATAGGAGAATATGCGTTTTATAAATGCTCCGGTCTCACCAGCATTGAGATTCCCAATAGCGTTACAAGCATTGGCAATTATGCGTTCCGTGATTGCATCAGTCTCACGAGCGTTACAATCGGTAATAGCGTTACCAGCATAGGAAGCAGTGCGTTCAGTGGCACTGCTTGGTACAGCAAACAAGCCGTTGGCGTTGTATATGCAGGTAAGGTACTTTATAAATACAAAGGTACAATGCCTAATAATACATCAATCATAGTAAAAGAAGGCACATTGAGTATCGCTGATTATGCGTTCTTTTCTTGCGACGGTCTCACTAGCATTGAAATCCCCAACAGCGTTACCAGCATAGGCTCTTGGGCGTTCCGTAGTTGCACCGGCCTCACCAGCATTGAGATTCCCAACAGCGTTACCAGCATAGGAGAATATGCGTTCTGTGGTTGCAGCGGTCTCAAAAGCGTTGAGATCCCTAATAGCGTAACAAGCATAGGAGAATATGCGTTCTATGGTACAGCTTGGTACAAGAATCAACCCGATGGCATTGTATATGCAGGTAAGGTACTTTATAGTTACAAGGGCACAATGCCGGATAACACATCTATCACCATTAAAGAGGGCACATCGAGAATAGTAGAATATGCGTTCGAGAATTGCACCGGTCTCACCAGCATTGAGATTCCCAATAGCGTTACAAGCATTGGACGTTATGCGTTCTATGGTTGCCGCGGTCTCACGAGCGTTGAATTCAATGCTGAGAATTGTACAAGTATGGGTTCAGGGGTTGATTTGGTGTTTGAGGGTTGTACCGCTTTGTCAACAGTAACAATCGGCAGCAATGTAAAAAACATTCCTTCTTGTGCGTTCTATAATTGCACCGGTCTCACCAGCGTTACAATCCTTAATAGCGTTACCAGCATAGGAGAATATGCGTTTTATAAATGCTCCGGTCTCACTGAAATATATTCAATGACAGAAACCCCGGCAACAATTTGTTATATTACATTTGATAACTATACCGCCACCCTCTATGTGCCAATTGGTGCCAAAGAGGCATATCAAACAGCCGATTATTGGAAGAAATTTACCAACATTGTTGAAATGGATTTCACCGGCATAGAAGATATTCCCGCCGATGATGCTGTGCGTGGTGGTAAGGATGTTTACTACGACCTCAATGGTCGCGTGGTGAATAACCCCACAAAGGGTATTTACATAAAGAATGGTAAGAAGGTGGTGCTTTAAGAAAAAAGTTTAATTTATGAAATGAGGGTGCTCCAATAGTAAAATGGGGCACCCTCTTCTTCCTTCTACGTTATGACTATAATTTACCTATCCTTTCTTTGAAAAGGTGAGTGTGAGGCTGGGTCTTGTGCGCACAGGCTTGCCGTCCTGCATCGCGGGTTTCCATTGCTTATGGGTGTTGTATATGAGCCTTAAAGCCTCGCTATCTACAAAGTTGTTGCCCGAGCTCTTTGTTACCTTTGCAAAGGTGATGCTGCCGTCGGTCTCCACATTGAATTCAATGGTAACGCTTCCTTCGGTGAGCCCGCTTTCAATCACTGCTTTTGTGCTGCCCAGTTGCAGGTCGCGGGTGTCTCCTTTGAATTCTGCAGGTCGGGTGTATGCAACATCTTTGGTCTCTTCCTGCTTAATTCCCACATTAAATTGGTATTGCTTAGGGTTCTGCTCTTTTGCATAAGCGGTTGCGGTGGTTACGGGCATTATAAAGGGTGTATCACTTTTTTTCACTGCAATGATGATGGCACCATTCTTGCCCTTCTCGCCATATAGTTTTGTGGCAGCATCTTCTTCCAGTACATTTATACTTTCAATATCCTCTTCCTTTATATTGTTGATAATGTCGGCATTGCCCTCGTATATATCACCGTTGATTACAAGCAGGGGTGATTCTTTGTTTAGCAACAACGTGTTGTCGTTTGTTTTTGGTTGTGGTGTGCCTTGCAGGCGAAAGGTTATGGGCAGGGTGTATTTAACAGCAACTGCTTTGCCGCTCTGCTTGCCGGGTGTCCAGCGGGGCATGCTCTCCACCACGCGCACGCTCTCTTTGTCTAATGCTGCGTCACCGCTGCTCTTTTCTACGCGGGCATCTTTTACTTTGCCGCTGCTGTCGATGACAAAACTTACAAAGCATTTGCCTTGTGTGCCGGCATCGCGCGCCTCCTGTGGGTAGATGATGCTGTTGCGCAGGAATGTCATCAGTCCGTTTGTGCCGCCGGGGAATTGTGGCATCTCTTCCACCACCATATAGACAAAGGCTGTGTCACTTGGCTGTGTGTGCTTAACCTCGCCCACGGCAAGAACTTCTCTTTTGTCGGGCGCGGGTGGGGTGACAGGGCTGTTCTCGGTTTCCTTCCCGGCAACAAAGGTTGTGCTTTCTTTGCTGTTTTCAATAAATTCTGTAACTTTGCCATCGCTTGCAGGCAGGGTGGCATTAACACTCTCGGGCTGCGAAAAGAGCAGCGCGGCAATTGCTGCCGCAGGGAGCAGGTACAGTGCTTTTGCACCTCTCCATCGGTTTGATTTTTTCTTACACATCATAGTGATACGTTTAATGGTTGAACTGTGATTAAAGCTGTTGGCAATAGAGTAGAGCCTTGCGCCAACGGCTTTTTTTATTATCATTTGCTGGTATCGTTCTACATTGGTTCCGCTGTTTATGACAGCCTCGTCGGCCTCATATTCGTGTATGTTCTTTATGCAGTATTTGGTAAACCACGCCATTGGGTTGAACCACTGCAATAGTATAAGAAGGTCTATAAAGATTATATCCATTGAGTGGAGTGAGCGTGCGTGGGCAGCCTCGTGGGTGATAATCTCGCGCCCGCTCTCCCGTAGGTCGGTTCTGTTTATGACCACATAGCGGAACCAACTGAACGGCTTTATCTCATCTTCTTCTCTCACCCGCAGGTTTATCTTCTCGGTTGTGTATTCCCGCGCAGGCGTGGGAGTGCCTCGCCTGATGATTCTTGCAAGCCCTGTGTACATAAATACAAGGCGCACAAGCAGCACAATGACTCCCGCAAAGTATATTGCAACAACGATGCTGCTCCACTCGATGGCGGTGGCGGGTTCTGCTGGTGTTGTTTGTGCCATTGCGAGTATCTCGGTGCTTGCAACCTCTATGCCTGTTTCGCCTGCGGCTATGGTTACGGGTTCTTCGATGAAAAGGCGCGAGAAGGGTGTCTCTATACCTAAATTCACAAATGGCAGGGCGAGCGAGAGGACTATAACCGCAAGCAGTGTAAAACGGTTGAGCTTGTGGTAGGTTTCCTGCTGCATAAGCGCTACAAAGAGTGCCACGAAAACCGTGAGCAGCGTGGCCGATTTAAGTATATATATAAGGAGTGCTTCCATGGCGGGTGGTCTTGGGTGGTTGGGTATGGTCTTTATTTCTGTTTTTTTACCTTTTCAATGAGCTCGGTGAGTTCTTCGAGCGAAATTTTCTCCTCCTCCACAAGCGACGACACGGCACCCAAGTAAGAATTTTTGAAATATTGGCTCACAATATCCTTCAAACTTTTTCTGCCATATTCGTTTTTACTCACGGCGGCATAGTATTGGTAGGTGTTGCCGTATGCCTTGTGGGCTATGTATCCTTTCTCTTCGAGCCCGCGTACAATGGTCGATAGGGTGTTTATGTGGGGCTTGGGCTCGTCGAAAAACGGTATAAGCTCTTTCACGAACAGGGGGCCTTTTGCCCAGAAGATATTCATTATCTCTTCCTCTCTTTTTGTCAATCCTTTATTCATAATACAGGTGTTTTGGTCAACTATGTTTTTTAGTTGAGTGCAAAGAACTAAAAATTTTAGTTGGCAAACTAATTTTTATAGTTAATAAATGTTAATAAGTGAAAATAAAACAGTTTGCAGTTGGTTGGTTAAAACAAGAACAGCATCGTTGTGAAACGATGCTGTTCTTTGTCGGACGCTTCCGACTTTAACTATTTAACTTAATATTAACTTACCTTGCGATAAGTTAGCGTGTATGCAGCAGCAAGCTGCATCTTTTGTTGCGCAAGGCAGTAATCAGCTGCCTTGCGCAGTTACTCGATAAGTAATTGGAAATTTATTTTTTCCATAAATTCCCCCATTCACCGCGGTTGGTGTTACCAAGCTGGTTGCCGGGTGTAGATGTGTCAATAGTAGTGTTGCCTGTTGTATCAATATTTATTGATGCTGCAATCATATTTTCTGTTGCAACGTTAACCTCTGCTGTGAGAGGTGATACATAATTCTTCTTCATATCTTTTATAGTTTTAAAATATCGGTTTAGTAATCTTGTAATGTTCCCCTGTGAGTGGGGAACATTACAAGTGTGTTATTTATTTTACAAATGTTTTCTTTCCGTTGATGATGTAGATACCGGGAGTGGTGATAGCCTTAATCTGGCGACCTGTGATGTCGTAGATAGCCTCTGTTGCGTTCTCCTCTACTGCATTCTCGATGTTCTCGATGCCTGTTGTGCCACCCCAGTCGAAACCGAAGCTGTAACCGATAGTCTGTGCTGCGCCCTCCATCAACATATAAGCTTTGTGACCGGCATTGTAGAATGTTTCGGTTGCATCACCGTTTATGGGGTTGTAAAGACCAATATTGCTGTCAGCGTCGCGGCCGAGAATGTAGTAAGAATTGCCATCCTCTTTTGTAATGAGTTTAGTCATTTCGCTACCTGTGAGTTTGTTGCCTTCAATGCTTGCATCGGTGTTTGTGATAGTGAGTTCATAGTCACCTGCGTTGCCTTTGAGAATAGCACCCTCATTTGCGGGAATTGTTCCACTAAAATCAACCATCTGGATGTATTTGCCATCTGTAATATCACCTGTGGTGTAGTAAGCCTCAATGTCGGTGTATTTTACAGCAACGGGTGCATAGAATGTAGCGTAGCCGGCCTCGGTGATTGTCACGGGGAGGGTAGTTACCTCTTCGAGGTTAAAGTCGTAACCATAACCGCTGCTAGTGCTACCGGCAGCGTCGGTGTATCCATTTTTGTTGGTGTACAATTTACGGTTGCCATCGTTGAAAAGAATGTTGTATGCTCCTGTCAGGCCATCCGATGCAGCTTGGAACGCAATTTTGGTACCGGCAGTTTGAACGCCGTTGTAGCCGAGGAAGCTGCTGTTGTTTACAAGGTAGTTGCCCGAAGCGTATGAAACGAGCTGTGTGCCATCGAAGTAGAAGATGGTGCTTGCATCTGCTTCTGCAACAAAGGCTGCGCGTGTTGTGCTGCTTGTTGAGTTAACAGAGCTCAAATAAGTATTTGTTGCCTCCCACTCGTCTACCGATTTAATGCGCAAGTATGTGCCGGCAACGGGCATATTTAGGGTAATTGCTCCGGAAATAGCTGTAATGTCGTTTGTTGCAGCCTCAATTTCAGAAACCTCCATTGCAAATATCTCTTCGTATGATTTGTTCAATATTGTTTCGGCTGCTACAAAAGCATCGGCAATGTTTATGCTGCCTGTGTAGCTGTACTCGCCAAGGGCATTGCTGAATGTTGCAGTCTTGTAGCTTATGTTTGCATTGTATGCAGTTTGCAAAGCTTCGGCGGCGTTGAGTTGAGCTGTATATTGTTTAATAGTATAAGCATCGCTGATATATTCAAAGCTCCAAGCAGATGCAAGGCAATCTGTTGTTGTTGCGGGGCACCAGTTAACGAGCGCGCCGCCATTTTGTGCGTGGTGAGCTGCATTTGTGTTGGTTGCTCCGGCGTTGTACTGCATATTGTAGACATTGTCCCAACCGGTAATTTTTACAATCTGGGCGGGGATGTTACGAATAACAGTTTCGGTAGCCATATCTTTGATTGCATAGAAAGTGCCTTCAGCGTCGAATTCGTCAACTGCAATGTCGGCAATGTCGGTAGTGGTTGCGCCGGGAACTGCCCACATATATTTGGTGCTGAACTTGCTGAGATCGCCCCATCTCCAATTTGTGCCGCCGTTATAGTAAATAGCTTTGCCTTCGGAGTAACCGCCGGTGAATTCACTGGTAATAACGAATACGGGAGCGTTTTGCGATGCGATGAAATCGTTGAGAGCCTCTTCTATTTCGGCAGCTGTTGTTGCATTGGCAATGGCTGTTTGCAATGCTGTGTATGCCTCGTATGTGAACTCACCTACTGCGGGAGTTGCGCCCTCTGCTGCTACACTTTTTTCGTATTCGGTTGTTGCATCTAATGCCTGTTGTTTGTAATACTCAAATGCAATACTTTCATAGTCGGTTGCAACAGCGGTCATTTTGCTCTCGATGTCAGCATCGCTAATGCTTGCATTTTTAAGGCTGTAAATGTTTTCGAGGTAACCGTTTGTTGTTTCGTTACTTGCGTCAAATACATAGAATTCGGCATAAGTAAAGAATATAGTACCGGTATTTGTGCTGTTTACAAGAAATTTGATGTAACGATACTCTGCGTTAAGGTCAATTTTTGCAGACAGATAATCATCCGATGCTACCAACCCTTCGTTGATGGTTGTTATTTCGGTATATTCACTATCATCGTTGCTACCATAGATTGTGATGTTGTTAGGGCGGTTGTTTGCGTTACGCTTCTTTGTGTAGAAACGGAAATATTGCAAAGTGTTATTTTCGCCTAAATCAACACGCAGATAGTGAGGGTCTGTTCCGGCGTCGTTGTATGACGAGTGGAAATAAGAGTCGGCATTTTCATCTATCAAAGCTCCGTATGAACCTTCGGTAGATTCTAACTTGTTAGAATAGAATTGAGTTTCGCTTGTAATAGCACCATTGGTTTTTTGCAGAATGTTAATAGAATTGCTTGCTGTTGTGAGAGCTTCGTTGTATGGAGCAAGATCAAAGTCTATTATCTCCAAAGGAAGGAACTGATAGTCGTTGTTACCACCTGTACTTGTGGGAATAGTAGTACCCCATCCGGCAAGAGTTCCACCGGCAGCGTTACCATCGAGCACGCGACCGTCAGATACCATAACACCATAGAAGTGCCCGGCATTATCGCCAATCTGTGCAATAGTGTAAGCCACAGGCTCTGTGCTTACAGTAGAGCTACCGTTATTAATTGTAAAATACAAGCCGTTACCCGATTTAATGTAATACTGATTGTCAGTGCCGGTTGTTACGAACTGGAACATATAACCGGCTTTTTCATCGGTAGAAACGGGTGCTGTAAAGTTGCCTGTAGCACGCATTAAAATCGAATTAGTTTCTTCGCTTACATAGCAGCCGCGAGCTTGGTTGTAAAGAAGATACCAAGTGCCGGTTTCGATTGTTGTAGCGGCAGTGCCTACACTCTCGACCGTTTTACCTGTGATTGAGGAGTCAACCGCAGCATTTGCATAACCAACGATTGCGAGTAATGCAAAAATTAAAGAATGTAATTTTTTCATAAGGTTAAAATTATTTATTTATAAAAAGGTTTGTTTTCTTGCTTAATATTGCTTGTTGCGGCTGTTAAGGTTGTTACAATGTAAAGGTTTTTTCAAATAGGTGTATGTTCTTATGTATTAACTATTTAACCTTTGTAGAGCCGGCTGTGCGCAATGTCGATGCGCAAATGTACAAAGAATGGGTTAAAAATTACCCCCCACTGTTAAATATTGTTAACGGTGGAAAATTTTATAAAATTTGGTCATTTATTGCGGTGATTTATGGATAACAAAGAGCGATGTTATCCAGTGTGCTCCGGCTATAATATATAATAAGGTGTTGCCGAGCTGTCAGAATTAGAGTATGGCGATAATACCGCTTATAATCATAAGTATGCAAACGGCTTTTTTGAGTGTGTGGCGGCTTATTCTATTAAAGCACCACGCGCCTATGAAAGAGCCTATTATGATGCCGCCGCAGCCTATTGCCCAAAAAGAGAGTGTATCTTCTGTGAAAAAACCGGCTTTCACGCGGAATGTGGTGTAGAATATATTGAACACCACAGAGAGTGCCTGCAGGGTTGCCATATATTGCATTTTATCCTTTATCGCTCCAATGCAATAGAGCACCACGGGTGGCCCGGGCATTGCGAACATTCCTCCCATGATGCCGCTGAGGGTGCCTATGACTGCACGGGCTGCCTTTGATTGCAGCAACAGTGAGATTTTATTTTCCCAGAAGAGGAAGTAGATGGCTATAGCCACAAGTACCACTCCCAGGCTGCGTTTCATGCCGGCATTGCCCACAGATGATATAAATTCTATTGCAAAGTATGAGGCTATGAGGTTGAAGAGAATTATTATAGCAACGCTGCGCCAGCATATCTGTTTGTAGTGGCGCATGGTTATGAAAAGTGCGGTTGTCCCCGCAAGCAGGCCCGAAAGGGTGGTGGCTTCGCCATACGATGGCAGTATGAAGGGGAAAAACATCATCACAAATATTCCGAACCCAAAGCCGCTTGCTCTTTGAATGAAGCTGGCGGCTATGGTTAGAAGGAATATTAGTGTGCAGGTGATGAGCATATTTTATTTGTTTTTGCGAAATTACGCAGAAACGAGTAAACAACGAAACCGATGCAAAACTCTATATGAATTTATTCTCTCTGCTTCTCGGTATCGCTAACCGCTATTCTCTCAATTATTGGTAGAACTTTTATGCACTTTTTCACAAAAAGTGCGCAAAAACAGGGGCAGTCGTAGGTTTCAGTCGGCACTTGCTTTGCTCACAAGTCGCAAGCGACATTCTTCGGTCGCTGCGTGCCTTGCCGGTCGCAGTTGGTCGCAACACTGCGGGACGGGGGCAACTCGCTTTCCACGCACAAACAGCATCGCGGCAATCCACCGCTCAAACAATCCCACCGTCTTTTCCTTGTGTTGCTCGACTGCTCGCTGTGCTCCCTCACGCTGCCCTTTCGCCTTCGGCGACGAATATCCTCAGTAAAAAGAAAACGGTCAACGAAAGCGGAAGTTCGTTATATATGGTAATTCAAATCCTATAAATTCTCAATTATTCTTTTGAGCACTACGGTTGCCGATATTTCGCGGTTGGCGGCCTCGGGGATAACAAGCGAGCGGGGGCTCTCTATCACCTCATCGGTAACAATCATGTTGCGACGCACGGGGAGGCAGTGCATAAAGTGTGCGTTGTTGGTAACTGCCATCTGTCGCTCGCTCACGGTCCAATTGCGGTCGGTGCAGATAACCTTGCCGTAGTTGTCGCCTGTGTATGCCGCCCAGTTCTTTGCATATATAAAATCGGCACCCTCGAAGGCTTTCATCTGGTCATACTCCACACGGGCGTTGCCCACAAAGGCGGGGTCGAGCTCGTAGCCCTTGGGATGGGTGATTACAAAATCGTAGTCGGCGGCGTTTATCCACTCGGCAAACGAGTTGGGGACAGCTTGTGGCAAGGCTTTGGGGTGTGGTGCCCAGGTGAGAACCACCTTGGGGCGCTCCTTTGTCTTGTGTTCCTCAATGGTGATGAGGTCGGCAAAACTTTGCAGGGGGTGGCGTGTGGCTGCCTCCATTGAAAATACAGGGCGTCCCGAATATTTTATGAACTGGTTAAGAATAACCTCGTTGTAGTCGTCCTCCTTGTTCTCGAAACGGGCAAAAGAGCGCACGCCTATCACATCGCAATAGCTGCCCATCACGGGGATTGCCTCTAAGATGTGTTCGGGCTTGTCGCCGTCCATAATAACACCACGCTCGGTCTCCAATTTCCATGCTCCTTGGTTAATGTCGAGCACTATCACGTTCATTCCAAGGTTGAGCGCAGCTTTTTGTGTGCTCAGGCGGGTGCGCAGGCTGGAGTTGAAGAATACCATCATCAGTGTTTTGTTCTTGCCAAGCTCGCAATATTTGTAGCGGTCAGCCTTTATCTCCAAAGCCTCTTTTACGGCACTTTTGAGGTCGCCTATATCGTTTACGGTAATAAAATTTCTCATTGTTGTTTTATTTTTTGCGAAAATAATATTATTTCTCTGTTTTTTCGGTCTTTTTTTTCTTTTTGTTTTTGCGCAGCCACCACAGCCACTCGTTAAAGTCGTGACGCAGAATTATTCCGGCTCCTTGTGTGGTGAGTGTGGATTCCGAGAAATATCGGTCGTTGGTCTTGTTATATGCTTTCAGGCTCACGTTTCCGTTCTTGTCGAGCAGCCACTGTACCTCAAAGTCTCCCACAAAGTTGGTGTTTGCCATCGGGTTCTCGCGGTAGCCGAAATTTCCGTTAATGAGCAAGCGGTTATCGAGCAGGCGTCCTTCGAGAATGCTCTCTACCTCCATGCTGTTCCACCCTCGCTCGCTACTGCTGAAGTTTCCCGAAATATTCCAGTTCCTGTTGTCTATTATCTGCGAGAGCATATTGTTGAGTTGCCCCGAGATTGTGTTTGAGATGAGCGACTCCATTGCCGAGGAACTTTCTGTGCCTCCGTTGCTTCTGTTGTAGTCGTAAGTGTAGAATTTTCCTATTCCCATGAGGTATATGAACTGCATGTTCTTCTGCTCGGGGGTGTTTACGGCACTTGCGAGCAGTTCGCGTTGCTCCTCGTTGGCGTCGGGCAGCTCAATGTCAAAACTGAGCTGTGGAGATTCCAGTTTGCCGGTGATATCCATCAAGCAGTTTACTTTTACGCTTTTGTGGCGTTTGCCATCGGGGTCAAGGTCGCTGAGTGAGGCGCTCGACACAAGGTATTTGGTTTTCAGGTTAAGCTCGGCATCAAACGGGTCGCCTGCAAAATTCAGTGTGCTGCCCTTCATTATATCGAACTCCTTGGGAAAAATGTCCTGCATGGTAAACTTGTATGTTCCGCGTTCAAGGTTGAGGTTTCCTTTCATGCTGAACCCGTCTTTTTCGTCATAAACAGCAGTGATTGGTCCCTCGCCATAGAAATCGATATAGTCGCCGGTCTTCACGTTTGTGAATACTTTCAGTTGCATGTCGGGTGTGATGTCGAGGATAAACTCAAGGTTCAGGCGGCTCAAAAGACTGTTCCTGTGTATTATCTCCTTTTTCTCTTTTCCAGTAATGTGCAGGTGGCGTTTGCTGTTGTCTGTGAAGGTTATGAAACTATTGTTAGTTACGCTTCCCATGCTGCCGGCGTCATAGACGAATGAGGAGCCCTCGTCGCTTCGCACATTGGCGTGCAGGAATATGCCGCGTTCATCAGCGGTGAGGTTCGCTGTGCCGGTTACAAATGCCGTGCCGTAGAACGGGAACTCCCCGAACCCCTCAGTGTGATAGGCGAGCATGTTGTCGGCATCGATGTTTAGTGAACAGGTAAAATCGCTCAGGCTGTTGTGGCTCACATACCCGCCGAGTGCTCCGCGGTTGCCGCGTGTGTCGGTAATGGGGAAGTCCTTGAATGTTATTCTGTTGTGTGTGAGGCTCACAACACCGTTGCGCATGTTGTATCTTGTGTTTGTTACGTTGAGTTTAAGCGATCCGTTGGCGCGTACCTCTCCCACAAGGTTCGGTCCGCTCAGAGGACCTACAACCGAGACTCTTCCGGTGGCATTGCCTTTAATCTCCGACAAGATGCCCTCTAACATACTGTTCAGGAATTCCACTCTGGTTCTGTCGGCGTCTATCTTCAGGTTGATGGTGTCGTTGGCAGGCGAGATAAAGCCATCTACAATGGTGCAGGCATTGTCCTTATCGTAAATATTACCATGAAGGTAAACGGCTTTTTCCTCTTCGTTCCACATACCGTTGAGGTCGAGGTCGCCCATATATCCCTCTTCAAAGGAGAACTCTTTTACGTTCAGTTTGCTGCTGAACTGCGGGCTTTGCAGCATGCGCGAGAGGGTGATTTCTCCTGTTGCTCTTCCGCCGAAATCTACCGAATGGAAATTTACAAGATTCTGTATCTCTTCAACCTTTATATCTTTGAGGTTTATTGAGACCATGTCTTCCTCGTTCTTGCCGGCATTGCCATGTATTTTTATCAACTGGTTGTTGCTTTGCAGGTAGAAATTGTCTATCGAGTATATATCGCCGTTGCTTGATATGCGACACGGGTGCAATTTCCACGGGGTGCCGTTGTGTATTATATCGCTGGGCTTTATATTGGCATCGAAAGTGATTTTTTGATTGCCGTTCTTTGCAACTTTGACGTCTATTTCAAAAGTCCCCTTGTCTGCCGGCTGCGTGTGTCTTTCCCAGTTTATGTTCCCGTTTATCCGGTTGGCTTGTGCCACGCAGGCTATTTTTGCAGCCATGTCGTTCTCGGGGGTGTCGTATAAAGTTTTTTTGCCTGCGACCTGCGGGCATGCGATATTTGCATCAAATGTTATTCTATCGTTTGTTGCTATTGCTGTAGCGTTTATTTTGCGATATTTGCGCCCGTCGATATCGCAATTATTCAACAAGGCGTTAAGAAAGAAGAGTCGCCTGTTATCGTCGCAGCTTCCTATGATGCTTGAATTTTCGTTTATGGTTACAGGCAATCCGAGCAGGTCGCTCAGGTTGTTTGTGTCTTTAATATCTATCTTAAAGCTGTATTCGTTGTTGGAGTTCTTTACCTCCTTGCCGTTTGTAAATGCTGGTATGTGATGTTGCAGTATGTTGCTGAATGTGTTTGCAATACCTTTATAGCTGAAATGCCCTGCAACATTCATGTCTATGAAGTCTGATGAAAGGAGCAGGAGGCGTGTGTCGGCGAGGTTATTGTCGGTTATGTGAAAGGTGCGCACAGATTTTTTCTCCTCGGGAGTGGTGAGGGCGATGTTATATACACGCGCATCGAGTTGCGATTTTCCATTGTGATGTATCTCATAATCGCCCTCCATGATTGCCGACAGGCTGCCTTCTCCTTTTTCGCTGAGGTGAATCTCGCGTGGTTTCAATGAGTCGATTCTCGCCTTTGCTCTGTATTCGCGATGGCTCTCTTTGTCTGTTGTGAATATATTTATCTCTCCACACGCATTATTGTCGGTGAATGTGGCGTTTGCCGTAAAATCGGTTGCATTGTGGTTGCCTTCGATGAGTATGGGGGCGTGCTTGTACCCGTTATATACAAGTTCGCTGATTGTGGAGTGGAACGTGCCGTTGGGGCAGCCCTCTTCAAGTGTTCCGTTTGCAGCAAACTCTGCATTGCATTGTTCAAGCTGTTCGTGTTGCAAGATGACCCCTAAATTTATGCCATTTGCTTGCAGGGTGGTGGAGTAGCGCTTTTTATTATCAATGATGATGTTTCCCGTAACCTCTCCTTGGTTTGTTGCGATGTCAATGTCGCCGATAAGTTCCTCGTTGGCAAGGAGTGCTGTGGCTCTGACTTTGATTTTGCCAGCTCGTTTTATGGCATTGAGTTTACCGGTGCTGTCGCCTATTATCTTCTGTATGTGTGTGATGGCTGCCTGTTCAATGTTCCCTTCGGGTATATTGATGCTGATGGCACGTTTCTCTTTTCTCAGGCTGCCGGTGATTGTTGCATCGGCTTTTACTGCGAGGCTGTTGTCGGCGGCAGTGAGCGTGATGCTTGCTGTTGCTTTTTTGTCGTTGCCTCTTGCTTTTGCACGCAGGCTCAGCGTGGGGAGCTCCGCCGCAAGGGTGGGCTGCAACGCGCTGAAGTCGCTTGCCGAGATTTTGTTGCTGTATATCTCGCCATCAATCTCAAAGACCCTTTTATCACTTTTTCTCAATATTAATCTGTCGGCATATAAGCGGCTTGCGGGCATTGCCAAACGGAAATCTTCTATTTTAAGGCTATTCGGAGTTGCGTTTATTTTTGCTTGCAGCTGTGTTATAGCGATGCCCGAGGTCTCTTTGCCGTGTATTGAACGGATATACAGGCTCAATGTGTCGCTGTTGAGCTTCTTGAGGGAGAGGTTGCATACAATCTCTTCGATATTTATGTGATGTGGCGAGAATACACCTTCTTGCCGGCCTTCGTTCTCTACATCGTAGCTTGCCCTGCCATCGTATAGCTGTATCTGGTTTATTCTGATTTCGGGCAAACGGCTTTTCTCTTTTGTGCTGTCTGTTGCCAGTTTGTCGAGAATGAATTGTATGTTCAAAGGGGAATCTACGCTCTTGCGATAGAGTTTGACTGTGGGGCTGCCTATCATCAATGTGTTTATGCGTATGTCGCCCTTGAGCATGTGAAGAGGAGAGAGGTGGGCTGTGATTTTGGGAATATGCACGGCGGTGTCGCCCCTTTCGTCGGTGAGGCACAGCTCCTTGAGCACAACTTTGTTCATGTGCTGCACCTGCACGGCTCCTATGCTTAACGGTAACTCTCCCAGCTCCAGAATGGTCTTGGAAACATAATACGCCGCTCGACGCTGCACGGCATCGAGGCGTAACAACAGTGATATTCCGTATATAGAGGTGGCTATCACCGTGAGTGTTATAATTATGTATTTAAGTAGTTTAATAGTATAGTATTTTTTGCGCCAGCAAAAATATATAGAATTTCTTTTCGTTTGCCATTTTGGGGCTATAAAAATGGTGATATTTTTAATCTCTTCCCATATTAAAGCGGTTTTTGCCGGAACTTCATGTATTGCATCGTGGGAAAGTGCCCTAAAGAACTGTTGAGTTAAGTTCCTAAAAAAGTAAAAAATGTGCAGTGAGGTGTTAAGTGGTTAAAACTGTTTGTTTTTGCGGCTAAATTTTATTAATTTTGCGGCTCAAAATGTGTAAAATGTTTATTTTAGCGTTATGATACTTACAATACTTGTACTTTTCTTATCGGTTTTCTTCTTTATTAGCGGGAAATTGCGCTCCGATATTGTGGCTCTCTGTTCGTTGGTAACGTTGCTTGCCGCAGGAATTCTCACACCCGAGGAGGCTCTGTCGGGCTTTTCAAGCAATGTGATAATAATGATGCTGGGGCTCTTTGTTGTTGGCGGTGCTATTTTCCAGACCGGCCTTGCAAAGATGATTAGTTCCAGGTTGATGAAATTTGCAGGGAACAGCGAGACAAAGCTCTTTCTGCTTGTGATGGGAGTAACATCGGTGATGGGCGCGTTCGTGAGCAACACCGGCACGGTTGCCATTATGATACCTATTGTGGTGAGCATGGCAATGAGCGTGAAGATGAATCCCAGCCGTTTGCTCATGCCTCTTGCATTTGCCAGCAGCATGAGCGGTATGATGACGCTTATCGGTACCCCTCCCAACCTTGTGATAAATGACGAATTGTTGAAAAACGGTTATGAGGGATTGGGCTTTTTCACATTCCTGCCGGTGGGTCTCATTTGCGCGATTGTGGGCACTATTGTGCTTCTCCCGTTGAGCAAGAAGTTTCTTTCGAAGCCGGGTGCGCTGAGCGCGACAAGTGCCAGCAGCGGAAAGTCGCTCAAAACGTTGGTTGCCGAGTATGGCATATCAAATAATCTTCACCGTTTGCAGGTTACGGCATCGTCGCTTGTGGTGGGGAAGATGATAGGTGAGATTGATATCAGAAAGAAATATGGTCTTAATATCATTGAACTGCGCCACATTGAACGTGGGCAACACAGAATATTGAAGAATGTGGTGCAGCAGGCAGTGGATTCCGATACCACTTTGCGCGTAGATGATGTGCTCTATGTGTCGGGCAATGAGGAGATTGTAAAGGTCTTTGCGCAAAAGTACAAACTGCTGAAACTGAACGATGGTGATGAGGCAAAAGGAAAATCTCTTGATTTTTACAATATAGGTGTTGCCGAGATTGTGATATTAACCTCCTCCACCGTTGTAAACAAAACTATCAAGGAGGTAGATTTTAGAAAAAAATATAATTTGAGTGTGCTTGGTATCTGCCGCAAGAAAAAGTATATATTGCAGGGGCTTGCCGATGAGACTATTCACAGTGGTGATGTGTTGCTCGTGCAGGGTGCATGGGACAATATTGCGGCTCTTGAGAACGAGAGTACCGAGTGGATTGTGCTGGGTCGCCCGCTTGAAGAGGCTGCAAAGGTTACTCTCGACTACAAGGCTCCTGTTGCTGCGCTCATTATGCTTGCCATGATTGTGGTGATAGCTTGCGATTTTATCCCTGTAGCCCCGGTTACTGCTGTTATGATAGCCGGGTTGCTCATGGTGCTCACGGGTTGTTTCCGCAATGTGGAGGCTGCGTACAAAACCATTAACTGGGAAAGCATTGTGCTTATTGCCGCAATGATGCCCATGTCTGTGGCTCTGCAAAAGACCGGTGTTTCTGCATGGATCTCAAATTCTTTGGTGAGCGGTCTCGGCGATTATGGTCCATTGGCTCTCATGGCGGGTATATATTTTACCACTTCGTTCATGACAATGTTCATAAGCAACACGGCAACAGCGGTGCTCTTGGCTCCTATTGCAATGACAAGTGCCGTGCAGATTGGTGTGAGCCCGGTGCCTTTCCTTTTTGCGGTAACGCTGGGTGCAAGCCTCTGTTTTGCATCGCCTTTTTCCACTCCGCCCAACGCCCTTGTGATGCCTGCCGGTCAATATACCTTTATGGATTATGTTAAGGTGGGGCTTCCCTTGCAGATTATATTGGGAATTGTGATGATTCTTGTGTTGCCCTTCCTTTTCCCCTTCTAAGCAATAAAAAATGTGCCAAAATTGCCTGTTTTTGATTGGAAATAAGTAATTTTGTCAGCGTAAACGGTGCAAACGTAGAATCTATGGAGACGACAGAGATATTGAGGGTGAAGCAGCAGTTCGGTATCATAGGCAATGATGCCGAGCTTATGCGTGCCATTGACACGGCGATTCAGGTGGCTCACACCGATTTGTCTGTTCTTATAATGGGCGAGAGTGGTGTGGGAAAGGAGTATTTTCCTCAGATTATTCATACAAACAGCGTGCGTAAGCACGGTAAATATTTCGCGGTGAACTGTGGTGCAATCCCCGAGGGTACCATCGACTCTGAGTTGTTCGGTCATGTGAAAGGTGCCTTCACCGATGCTATAAGTGAACGCAAGGGCTATTTTAGCGAAGCCGATGGTGGAACGATTTTCCTTGACGAGGTGGGCGAGTTGCCTCTCTCTACCCAGGCGCGTCTGTTGCGCGTTCTTGAAAATGGCGAATTCCTGCGCGTGGGTTCTTCAAAGGTGGAAAAGACCAATGTGCGCATTGTGTGTGCCACAAATGTGAACCTGCCCGAGGCTATCGCCAACGGTCGTTTCCGCGAGGATTTGTATTATCGTTTGAGCACCGTGCCCATAAAGGTCCCTCCTTTGCGCAAGCGTGGCGATGATGTGTTGCTTCTTTTCAAGAAGTTTACAATGGATTTTGCTGCCAAATATAATGTCCCACGCATAGAGCTCGACGAGCAGGCGATGCGGGCTCTTCTCTCTTATCAATGGCCCGGAAATATCCGTCAGTTGAAGAATGTTGCCGAGCAGATATCTATTCTGGAACTTAATCGCAAGGTTACCGCAGATGTGGTAATGCACTATCTGCCCGAGCAGCCGAAGAACAATCTCCCGGCTCTTTTGGGGTCCACGGGTGGCGGTAACGGAAAAACCTTTGAAAGCGAGAGAGAGATTCTTTATAGTGTGCTTTTTGATATGCGCCGCGATATAACGGAGCTGAAAAAGCAGATTGAGGGGTTGCGGGGCGCACAACCCGCGCCTGCGCGTGGCGAGGAGATGCATCTGTATGCCGATGCGCAGGAGGTGGTTCCTGTGGTGCATCACCCGGTGCAGCCCACTATTCACCTTGCACCGTCGGCATCGCCCCATCAGGTGGTGGAGGAGTATGTCGATGAAACCCTTTCGCTTGACGATGTGGAGAAGAAGGCTATCAAACAAGCTCTTGAACGCCACCGCGGCCGTCGTCGCGACGCGGCAAAGGAACTTAATATATCGGAAAGAACGCTTTACAGAAAGATAAAAGAGTATGGCATTGAATAAGATTAAGAAGATGTTTTTTGTGCTGCCGGCGTTGGCTCTGTTGCTGTTTGTCGGCTGCAAAGTGAGCTATAAATTTACAGGGGCATCAATAGATTACTCGGTGGTTAAGACAATCTCTTTGGAGACTTTCCAGAACCGCGCTGCATATCAATGGGGTCCCATGGCAGCTATGCTTAATGAGAAGTTGAGCGATGTGTTTATTCAGCAGACAAAGCTCACGCAGGTTAATCGTGGCGGCGATTTGCAGCTTGCCGGCGAGATTACGGCTTATGACCAGGTGAACAAATCCATATCTTCTGATGGCTATTCGGCAATGGTACAGCTGAAGATGAGTGTCAATGTGCGCTTTGTGAATAACAAGAATCATGAAGAGGACTTTGAACGAGTGTTCTCGGCTACACGCGATTTTGATTCTTCACAGTTGCTTGATACAGTTCAAGAAGAGCTTGTTACCCAGATGATTAACGAAATTGTGGAGGCTATTTTCAATGCCGCCGTTGCTAATTGGTAGCAGATGGAGGCTCTGTCGGCATATATATCGCACCCCGAAAGGCTCAATCGCAGCACGCTCTACGAGTTGCGTCTGTTGGTGGCAAAATACCCCACCTTTGATGTAGCTCGTCTGCTGATGCTGAAGAATCTGTATATCCTGCATGATGTGGAGCTGGGCAAGGAGATGCGCAAGGCGGCTCTTTATTTGAAGAACAGATGGGCTCTGTTTGAACTTATGGAGGGGTACGGCACTGCGGTTGCCGAGGATATCCCTTCTTCGGATATTACCGTTGACAGAACCATGGCTCTTATAGATGCTTTCCTGGAGACTTTGCCTGCCGATAACTTTTCGCTCGAGGCCGAGGGCGCTGCTGCTGTTGATTATGTTTCGGCATACCTCACAAAAGATGAACCTGAGGTCGCTGTGCCGCAGTTGCGAGGTCAAAGCCTGATTGATGAATTTCTGGCAGGGGATAATGAGAAAATAACTCTCGATTTGAAAGGAGAGAGCGAGCAGACCGGCTCTGTTGCCGTGGTTGCCGATGAACCGGAGGATTCTGTGCCCGAGACTTCTTTTTTCACAGAAACTCTTGCAAATATTTATATCAAACAGGGAAAATATGATAAGGCTCTGGAAATTATTAAACGCTTATGTTTGGAATATCCGAATAAAAATCGTTACTTTGCAGACCAAATTAGATTTTTAGAAAAAATAGTTAAACATACAAAAAGGAAATAACATGTATTTGGTTTGCGTTTTACTTATTGTAATAGCATCGGTGCTAATGTGTCTCATCGTATTGGTTCAGAACTCAAAGGGTGGCGGTCTTGCTTCCGGTTTTGCTTCATCTAACCAGATTATGGGTGTGAGAAAGACTACCGATTTTTTGGAGAAAGCAACTTGGTCTCTTGCAGCTTTTATGGTTGTAGTGAGCGTTCTTGCAGCTTGGTCAATCCCTCATGCAACTGTTTCTGACGAGAGCGTTATGCAACAGAGTGCAATTGAAAACAGTGTTGTAAATCCTGAGGTTGCTCCCGATTTTACCGAGGAGGTTCCCGCGGACGTTACTGTGGAGACACCTGCTGCCGAGTAAGCAAGTTTCCCGAATATTACACAAAAAGATATACCCCGAAGTTCGCTTCGGGGTATATCTTTTTGTGTATTCTGTCTCTTCTGTTTATGATGCCAGAATCTCTTGGGCGCGTACTGTTTCGCGGTCAATGGGCTTGTCGTGCTTTATTGCCTTTGTGAAGGGAATATATACAATCTCGTTGTTGCGCAATCCTATCATAACGTTGCGCTGTCCCTCGAGCAGGGCATCTATCGCAGCCACGCCCAAACGGCTTGCGAGAATGCGGTCGTTGGCAGTGGGGCTGCCGCCACGCTGCAAATATCCGAGGATAGATACGCGCACATCAAGTTCGGGGAACTTCTGGCGCATGCCTTCGGCAACATCCATTATGTTATAATCTTTCTCGCGTCCCTCGGCAAAGAGTACGATGCTGCTGCTCTTTGTGCGGCGCAAGCCATTTGCAATAAACTGGTTGATGCGCTCAAATTCGGGGTCTATCTCGGGTAACACGCACGCCTCGGCACCTGTTGCCAATGTTCCGTTAAGAGCAAGGAAACCTGCGTCGCGTCCCATAACCTCCACGATGAAGAGGCGTTCGTGCGATGATGCAGTATCGCGTATCTTATCGACACACTCCATGATGGTGTTCAGGGCGGTGTCGTAGCCAATGGTGGTGTCGGTGCCATAGAGGTCGTTGTCAATAGTTCCGGGCAGGGCTATACAGGGAATGTCGTATTCGCGTGCAAGGTTGTATGCGCCGGTTATTGAGCCATCGCCTCCAATCACTACAAGTGCATCTATTCCCTCCTTTTTAAGGGTTTCGTAACCTATGGCACGTCCTTCCTCGGTTTTGAACTCGTCGCAACGGCTGGTTTTCAGAATTGTTCCTCCACGTTGAATGATGTTGCTCACATTCTCGGTCTTGAACTCTTTGATTTCGCCGGTTATGAGACCTTTGTAGCCACGGTAGATACCTTTGACTTTAATTCCGTGAAAAATGCAGGCGCGGGTAACGGCGCGTATTGCAGCGTTCATTCCGGGGGCATCGCCTCCCGATGTTAGTATTCCCACGCAGTTGATTTTGTTTTTCATTGCTCTGTTGTTTTATGGTTGTTATAGTTTAGAATCTCTTGTTTGCAGTTCTCCATGAGCCATTTGGGGGTGGAGGTTGCACCGCAGATACCTATTGTTTCGACATTGTCGGTGAGTGTGAGATCAATCTCGGCAGGGCTCTCTATCTGGTGCGAATTGGGGTTCACCCTCTTGCATTCGTTGAAAAGGATTTTTCCGTTTGAGCTCTTGCGCCCGCATACGAAGAAGATGAGCTGATGGCTTTTGGCAAATTCGCTTATTCCTCTCATGCGGTTGGCTACCTGCCGGCACACCGTGTCGAAAGATTCGGTTTTCTTGTCGGTGTCGATGCGTTGCTCTATCGCTTCCACAATCTGCTTGTAGCCTTCGAGCGATTTTGTTGTTTGTGAATATATATAGGTGTTCTTGTCTGTTGCAATCTTGTCGAGTTGCGCGGTATTCTCAATTACTATAGCCTCGCCGTGTGTCTGCCCCACGAGCCCGAGAACTTCGGCGTGCCCGGCTTGCCCGTGAATGATAATCTGCCTCTCCTCGTTGGCACTCTCCTGCCATTTTTGTTTTATTCGCTGTTGCAGTTTCAGCACCACAGGGCAAGTAGCATCAATCAACTCAAGATTGTTTTTACGAGCTGTCTCGTATGTTGCTGGCGGCTCTCCGTGGGCGCGCAACAGCACTTTTGCATCGTGTAGTTGTGCAAAAGTGTCGTGGTCTATTGTTATGAGACCGAGCTTTTTCAGCCTGTCACACTCTATTCCGTTGTGAACAATGTCGCCCAGGCAGTAGAGGGTGCCGCCGTTTTGCAGCTCCTCCTCGACCTTCTTTATTGCGGTGGTTACTCCGAAACAGAATCCCGAATGGTCGTCAATCTCTATTTTCAACATTTTGTATGTGCAATAAATTGTTCTTTCAACCATGCTTCTTGCTCGGCGTGTGTCATATTGCTGTTGTCGAGCAGCAGTGCGTCGTCGGCTTTCTTCAGCGGGCTCACCTCGCGTGTTTGGTCTATGCGGTCGCGTTCCAACACATTTTCAAGAATTTCGGCATAATCGGGGTTGTCGCCGCGCGCTTTTAACTCATCGTATCGGCGTTGCGCACGCACCTCTGCCGATGCTGTTACAAAAATCTTGAGCTCCGCATCGGGGAATACGGTTGTGCCTATGTCGCGTCCGTCCATGACAATGCCTTTTTGCTTGCCCATGCGTCTTTGCTGCTCAACCATCTCGGTGCGTACAAAATCAAGTGCTGCAACACGGCTCACAAGGCGAGATACCTCCAACGAACGTATCTCGTGTTCCACATTTGTCCCATTGAGAAAGGTTATGGAGTTTTTTGTCTCGGGGTCTGCTTCAAATGTGATATTGATTTTGTCGAGTTGTTTGCGCAACTCCTCAGTGTCGATATCCCCTCCTTTTATAATACCGTTGCGCAGGCAGTAGAGTGCTACTGCGCGATACATTGCGCCACTGTCGAAATAGAGATATCCCACGCTGCGTGCAAGGGCTTTTGCCATAGTGCTTTTGCCACATGATGAAAAGCCGTCTATTGCTATAACAATTTTCTTCATAGTTTCGGTTTATAATGAGTATGATACATTGAACAGCAGTGATGACGATGAGACGTGCAGCTTGCTGAACGATGCTCCTATTTTTATTCTTTTAGTATTGAAGCCTGCACCGATGCTCATGCCGTCCCAGCTGCTGTTGTCGGTGGAAAGCTCCTTTGTCATGCGATAGTTGTAACCCACTGCGGCGTAGAACTTCTCGCCCAGCAGAATATCGGCACCGAATGTGAGATGTTTCAAGAGCTTCTGCCCGAAACCATCTTTGCTGCCATCGGCGTTGTAGAAGTCGTCGTCGCTCCATTTATGCAGGTTATTCATGGTAACAGAGAGGCGAATGGGGGCGTGTGACAATCTTTTTGTAAATCCTAATTGCAGGTCGAGTGGCATCTTCTCGGTCTTCTCTTCAAAAGCGGTAATCTGTGCACCAAGATTTTTGAATACCAGTGAAGCCGAAAAATCTTTCTCTTCGTCATAGTAGTTCAATCCTAAGTCCACACCCAACGCCAATGAACTCATAGCATCGTATTTGGAATAAATGAACTTGCCCGCGACACCGCCGCTCCATCGGTCGCTGAAAAGGTAACTGTACACAGCTGCAAATTCCATGTCCTTAGCATTGAAGGTGCCGGTGTAGATGTTATCCTCGGTATATCCTTGGAACTCTCCATAATCGACATAGCGTGCAATGATGGCACCTGCCGAACGCTCGCCAAACACGCGATTGTATGCAGCACCGGCAACCTTGCTGTCGCTCATGTAGGTCATGTAGTTTAAGTTCAGGGTGTTGTGTGTTGTGTTTATCAACAATGCGGGGTTGTGTGCCGCTAATGTTATGTCATCATCTATTATGGAGATGTTGGTGCCACCTAATGCCGCAACGTGCGACGAGAAGGGCAAACGCAGAAAGTTGAAAGCGATGTCGCCTGTTTGCGCTTTTGGTTGGCAAACAAATGTTGCCAATATAAATAACAATATGTAAAATCTGTGTTTCACTTTGTAGTTCTGTTTCGTGGTTAATTATGTTTACGAAAGTAGTGCGAAGATAATGCTTTTTTTCTTCTTTCATATATGTTGCAACATAAAATTAAAAGATAAAAAGCACAGGTTGTCATAATAAATAACTGAAAAATGAGTTATTTATGATACATAACGCAAAGAAAATCTTTATAAAATAAAAAAAGATGGCTTAAATTGTGTGTATTGAAAAATATTGTTTATTTTTGCCCATTGGAAAATATAGTTAAAGGTGAGAGCGGAAACAGGCTTGCTTGTTTTTTATGCCGAGTCTTGTCTTATATTTGTTTTTAAGTTAAAATATTTAATTATCATATGAGTACAACAAAAAATCAACAGGCAAATGAGCGCGAGCTTCTTGAAGTGAAGAAAAGCGCGAAGGCGAACCTTGAACAGCACAAGACTATATGGCTCTTGATTGGCTATATGATGGTGTTTGCCCTTTTATTTGTGGCTTTCGAATGGACAGCTACCGAGAAAAAACACACAGGTGAGATTGTGAGTGCAGGTATTCTTCTTGAAGAGGAAATCATGATTCCTATCACAATGCCCGAGAAAAAGGTTGTTCCTCCTCCTCCCCAGGCAAAACAGATTACCGAGATTCTTGAAATAGTTGACGATGAGGCTGATATTGAGGAGAGCGAGCTCGCTTCAGTAGAGGAGACCGGTGAGGTTGTTGAGATTTCCGATATCGGCAACGTGGTTGTCGAGGAGGTTCCCGAAGAGGAGCCCATCTTGCAGGTGGTAGAGCAGATGCCCGAGTTCCCCGGTGGTATGCAGGCACTTATGAGATATTTGAAAGATAACATCAACTATCCCCGTATCTCTCGCGAGAATGGTTCACAGGGACGTTCTTTTATAGCTTTCGTTGTAAATACCGACGGTTCGATACAGGATGTTGAGGTGATGAAGAGCTCAAGCGATGTCTATTTGGACAAAGAGGCTGTTCGCGTGGTAACCGGTATGCCTAAGTGGAATCCCGGAAAGCAGAGTGGCAAGGCTGTTCGCGTGCGTTTCACATTGCCGGTAACCTTCCGCTTGAAATAATATATAATAAGAATATAGAGAGAGGCTGCCCCATGTGTAGCCTCTTTTTTTTGAATAACCTGTAAATTTTATATTTATGTATAGTTGGGAACAAGTAAGAGACGAGGTAAACACCTTTATCGAGAATATAAAATTTGAGCGCGAGCCGCTTGAACTGTATAAGCCTATACGTTACACTATTGCGCAGAGTGGCAAGCGTGTGCGTCCCGTGCTTTGTCTTATGGCATATAATCTTTATAACGACGACATATCGCCCGCGCTCTATCCGGCAGTGGCAATGGAAACCTATCACAATTATACTCTTATACACGATGATGTGATGGATCGTGCCGATATACGCCGTGGCAAGCCCACGGTGTGTGCAAAATGGGGCGATACGGCTGCAATACTCTCGGGCGATACAATGCTTGTCCTTGCTTATGAGTTTCTTGCCCATGCAGCAACTGAGAAGTTGCCTGCGATGCTTGCTCTCTTCACCGAGACAGCAAAGGAGGTGGGCGACGGGCAGCAGTATGACCTTGACTTCGAGAACCGTGGCGATGTTACCGAGGCTGAATATATGGAGATGATTCGTCTCAAAACATCGGTGCTCATAGCGGCTTCTTTGAAAATGGGCGGCATTGTGGCAGGGGCATCGGAAAGCGACCTCCATAATCTCTATGCCTATGGCGAAACCATGGGGCTTGCCTTCCAGTTGCAGGACGACTTGCTCGATGTTTATGGCGATGCAGCTCTTTTCGGTAAAAAGATTGGTGGCGACATTCGTTGCAATAAAAAGACCTATTTGCTTATAAAGGCAATGGAGACTGCTTCTCCCGAACAACGCGCGCAGATGAACGCATGGATGGAAGATGCCTCATGTGACCCCGACGAAAAGGTTGAATTCTTCACCGGCATCTATAATGAGCTGGGTATAAAGAATATTTGTGAGAAACGTATCGGCGAACTTTTTGCCAAATGCGACGAATATATAGAGAATCTCTCGGTTGATGCTTCTCGCAAGGTAAATCTTAAAAAGTTTGTAGATTCTCTTCTCAATCGTAACCTATAAAAGAGATGCCATACCGCCGCCTCCCCAAAACAGACCAAGCAAGAATCAGAGCGTTGCGCACCGCCGTTGAGAGCAGTGTGCAGAACGGTGTGTTCACAAACGTGCTCTCGCACAACACATACTACAAAGCAAAAACCTTTCTCGAACGTTTCTCGCGCGAGGTGAGCGTATATAAACGCTGCGTTGCCGAGCAATCGACCAAGCGTGGCAACGAAAAATATGAGGCGGCACTCAAACGTGCGCGTATGTATGTGTCGCATTTCATACAGGTGCTCAGTATGTCCATAATGCGTGGCGAGATAGCCCGCAGCAAACGTCCTTATTATGGTCTCCCGCAAGACGAGGATACTACGCCCAACCTCTTCTCCGAGGCTGCTGTGCTTGAATGGGGTACTAAAATTATCGAAGGCGAGAGACGTCGCACGGGAGAGGGTGGCGTGCCCATCTATAATCCCACGATGGGGCGTGTCTCCGTGGCATTCGACCTCTTCAAAGAGATGTACGACAGGCAGCAATCTTTGCAGCAGCGCACGGCAGAGGCTCTGCGCAATATTTCCGATATGCGCTTCGAGGGTGATGAGATTATCTTTGAGGCGTGGGGCGAGATTGAAAAGGCTTTTGCCGGTTTCACGGGCGAGACACGCATAAAGAAATGTGCCGAGTATGGTGTGATATACTACTATCGCACCAATCGTAAAAGTGATACACCTGCCGATGAATAAGTTTGTTGATACCCACACACATCTGTTCTGCGAGGAGTTTCGCGATGATTATGCAGTGGTTATTGAGCGTGCTGTGGCAAGCGGTGTTACCCGCATGCTGCTTCCTGCAATAGATTATAACTCGCTGCCTGCCATTGAAAAGATATGTGCCGAATATCCCGGAGTATGTTACCCGATGATAGGGTTGCATCCCACGGAGATTGGCGATGACTATAAGCAACAGCTGTTGGCAATAGATGGTGTGTTGCGCGAGGAGAATAATTTTGTGGCAATAGGTGAAGCAGGGCTCGATTTTTATTGGAGCGAGGAGCATCGTAACGAGCAGTTTGAAGTGTTCGATGTTCATTTGCAGTGGGCTTGCCACACGGGGCTGCCCATTGTCATACATTCACGCAACGCATTTGTGGAGTTGGCTGATGTAATGGAAAAATACCGCTCGGCAGGGGTTACGGGCGTTTTTCATTGTTTCTCAGGCACAGCAGATGAGGCTGCCTGCCTTCTTTCGCACGAAGGCTTTTATCTTGGCGTGGGTGGGGTTCTCACCTTCAAAAATTCGGGGCTTGCTACGGCTCTTGCCGCAGTGCCGTTGGAACGCATCGTCCTTGAAACCGATTCGCCCTATCTCGCCCCGGTTCCCCATCGCGGCAAGCGTAACGAAAGTGCATATATCCCTTTGGTAGCAGCTCGTCTTGCACAAATATACGGCTGCACGGTGGAGGAGGTGGCGCGTGTCACCACCGAAAATGTTTGCCGTCTGTTTCCTTTGATAAAATAATTGTAGAAGAATATGAACACCGATAATATTGAAATTTTTGCAGGTGCACCGAAGCCCATTATTGTTGCGGGTCCTTGCAGTGCCGAGAGTGAAGAACAGGTGATGGCTGTCGCTGCTGATTTGGCAGCAGCCGGTGTAACACTTTTCCGTGCCGGAATATGGAAACCCCGCACTCGTCCGGGCTGCTTTGAAGGGATTGGTTCCCCAGGTTTGCAGTGGCTTGCTCGCGTGAAGAGGGAGCTTGATATGCCGGTGGCGACAGAGGTCGCTACGGCTGCACATGTGGAGGCTGCTTTGAGTGCAGGTGTCGATTTGTTGTGGGTGGGCGCACGCACCACCACCAACCCTTTTGCCGTTCAAGAGGTTGCCGATGCTTTGCGTGGCGTGGATATTCCCGTGCTTGTGAAGAATCCGGTGAACCCCGATCTTGAACTTTGGATAGGGGCTTTTGAACGTTTGAATAACAGTGGTGTTACCCGCTTGGGCGCTATACACCGTGGTTTCTCCTCCTATGGCGAGAAAATCTTTCGCAACTCGCCGCAGTGGCAAATCCCTCTGGAACTTAAAAACCGCTTGCCTCAGTTGCCCATAATATGTGACCCCAGCCACATTGCCGGCAAGCGTGAGCTTGTTATGCCACTCTCGCAGCAGGCTATGGACCTTAATCTCGATGGTCTTATGGTTGAGGTGCACTGTAATCCATCTTGCGCGTTGAGCGACGCTCGTCAGCAGCTAACACCTGCCGAGCTCTCTGCGATGCTCGAAAAGCTTGTGCATCGTTCTTCTGCGGGCGATACATCGCATTTTGCTGCCCATCGCGAGCGTCTCGATGCTATTGATGACGAACTTATCCGCCTGCTTGCCCGTCGCATGGAGATTGTGCGTGAGATTGGCGAGCTTAAAAAAGAGAAGGGGCTCACTGTGTTCCAGCCTTTCCGTTACAAAGAGACTATGGAACGTTGTGCCGCGCTCAGTGTGAATCATAAATTAGATGTGGAGGCTGTAAAGGACGTTTTTGAAGCTATTCACTCCGAGAGCATACGTCAGCAGCTTTGCATTGTAAACGATAATAACTAAGATTCATGCACAGTATCCTCTCATCGGTGAAACTCCTTTGCTATGCGGCAATCCTCTCTGTACCTCTGATAATAGGTGGCTGCGGGGACAGAGTGGCGCATGCGGGTGATTGTTTCAATGGGGATACGATAGCCTTGCAATATTCCCGCCTGTTGCAGATTGTGGAGTGTGATAGTTTTACTATTGCAGACATCAAGAATCCGTGGGGTAGTGGTCTCTTGCATCGTTACGTTCTTGTGCCGCGCAACTCTCCTCTGCCGTGTAAAATGCCGGGTGGAACCGTGTTGCGCACCCCTCTTGAAAACATGCTGCTCTTTTCCACCGTACACACCCACCTGATGGGGACGCTTGGTGTGCCCTCCTCCATTGGCGGGGTGTGCGATTCGCGTTACATGCTTTCCTCTTTCATTCATGAACGAATAGCCGATGGGGCAGTGAAGGAGTGTGGCAGCTCACTCAACGTAGATGTGGAGAGGGTGGTGCAGCTCGCGCCCTCGGCAATATTGGTGTTGCCGTTTGAGAATGGTGGGTATGGCAAAATTGAAAATCTCCCCTATCCCATAGTGGAGTGTGCCGAATATATGGAAAATTCGCCCCTTGCAGCTGCCGAGTGGGTGTGTTTTTATGGTCGCTTGGTGGGGCGTGCCACAGTTGCCGATTCTCTCTTTTCTGTTGTTTGTAAAAATGTTGAAGAGTTGCGCTCTCTTGTCGTCAATGTTGAAGAACGCCCCACGCTCATGTGTGAGCTCAAGAGTAGTTCGGCGTGGTATGTCCCTGCTGGCGAGAGTACCATGGGACAGATGTACCGAATGGCGGGAGCCGATTATCTCTTTGCCCATTGTGCGGGTAGCGGTTCTGTTCCTCTTTCGTTTGAGACTGTGTTGAGCCGTGCTGCAAACGCTGATGTGTGGCTTATGAAATATAATTCCGTGACAGAGAAGAGTTATTCTTCGTTGCTTGCCGATTTTGCAGGATATGCCCATTTCAAGCCCTTCAAGGAGCGGGAAATTTACACTTGCAACACGGGGCGTAAACCTTTCTTCGAGGAGACCCCTTTCCGCCCCGATATTCTGTTGCGCGAGCTCATCGCAATCTTTTATCCACAGTTGTTACCCTCTTATGAATTAAGATACTATGAAAAGATGCAAGAGTAGTGCTGTATTGCTTTTTGCGGGGTGGGGTACGTTATTGCTCATTCTGTTTGCTGCCAACCTTTTTTGGGGTTCGGTGAATATTCCGTTGCATGCTGTGGCTGATATCCTCACAGGTGGCGATGCCGGTAACGAGGGCTGGCGGCTTATTCTGTTGCAAACCCGCTTGCCACAGGCTGTTACGGCTCTTTTGGCAGGCATGGCATTGTCGGTGGCGGGTCTTCTGTTGCAGACACTCTTCAATAATCCGTTGGCAGGTCCCGAGGTGTTGGGAATAAACAGTGGTGCGGGTTTGGGGGTGGCTGTGGTTATGCTGCTGATGCAAGGGGCTTTTGTTGCAGGTGTAGGCGGCTATCTTGCTGTGCTTGCCGGTGCATTTGCCGGTGCGTTGCTCATTATCGGGGTGGTGCTTTTGCTCTCCCGTCTGCTTGCTAATAATATCTATTTGCTCATAGCGGGCTTGGCAATAAGCTATCTTACATCTTCGGTAATCTCTATCCTCAACTATTTTGCCACAGCCGAGGGTGTCCACTCTTATCTTATCTGGGGAATGGGTAGCTTTGGGGCTGTTTCAATGGCACAATTACCCTTCTATTCGGCAATATTGTTGCTTGTACTTGTTGCAGCTCTGTTGCTTGTGAAGCCGCTTAATGCCTTGTTGCTTGGCGACTATTATGCCATTAACCTTGGAATAAATGTTAAGCGTGTGCGTGGTGCTTTGCTGCTCATCGTGGGGTTGCTCACCGCTACGGTTACCGCCTTTTGCGGTCCGGTGGCTTTTGTAGGGCTTGCTGTCCCTCATCTTGCACGTTTGGCGGTGGGCACAAGCAATCATCGTCGCCTCTTGCCTGTAACCATGCTGCTGGGTGGTGCTGTAACGCTTGCCTGCAACCTCATCTGCCAGCTGCCCGGGGAGAGCGGTCTTCTGCCATTAGGTGCCATAACCCCGCTTATAGGTGCTCCGGTAATTATCTATGTGGTGCTCAAGGAGCGTTTTATGGGCGGGAAATAACAGATTTCCGTAAAGGGAGTAAATCCCATATAATTATCGAAGAAGAATATTTATAAGATTAACAAATGATTTTTTGTTAATTGAGGATTATTTGTTTATATTTGCAGTTAATTGTGAATATAGTGCCTTGTTGGCGTGTGTTGCCGGCATGGAACTATGTTCTCGATTAAGCCACTTTTGTGGCACGACATACAAAAATAGCGCATTAGCTTTACTTTCTTACTGATGGAGGCGTTAGCCTCGGCAGGGCATTTGTCCTTGTCAAACTTGGCGGTTTATTAGAGAAAGAATAGTAGCAAAGTTGATGTCCGCGCTGTGTTTACGGCGTGGGCGATTTGCATATCTTTCTTTCGGGTACGCCAAGACCTCATCAGTGGATAATGTGAGTTGTCCACGTTTTTTTTGTAACATATTCATAGGCGATTTTGTTTTACGAGGCTTGAAATACTAACCTAAATATTAATAACATGAAAAGATTTTTTACCCTTATTCTGGGTGTCATCTGTGCAACATCACAGATGTTCGCCGACAAGATAGAGGTGTCCACTACCTTGCCCGAAAATGGCAGGCCCGAACACGTCTATACTATGGTGAACGGTAACAATGTCTATTCAAATGCCCTTACAGCACCCACGCAGACAGCCGAGAATTATGGTCTGTTTGCATTCTATGCTGCCGATGGCGTTGAGAATGCTTATTACATTTACAGTACAAATGCACAGAAGTGGCTCACCTACACTCCTGCCGCAAGTTACAGCAACGGCAAGGATTTTGTGAAGTTCACCACCACCCAGCCCGATGTCTATTTCCTTGTGAACAACTATTCGGGCGATAATTATGAGATTCGGCCCTACACAACATCTGGTACCAACGATAAGTATATCAACTGGTATCAGGGTGTTGATGGTAACCCCTACGATGGTACAAACACACTCGGTTTGTGGCAGCAGGATGCTAGTACCGATGCCGGTAGCCGTTATCTCTTTACCGAGGTTGTGATTGTTGAACGTGTATATACCATCAGCGTTCCCGAGGGTAATACCATTAAGATTGGCGACGAAACATTTGCCAACGGCGACACATACACTATTGTAGGTTCTGTTTCCAAGAGCGACATCACAGTGGTTGCTCCCGAGGGGCAGTTTGCAGCGGTGGCAATAGACGATGAGGCTGAGACCATCACCGTTAATTTTGCCACACTTCCCGTTCTTCCCGCATGCGCGGCATACACCAATGCAGTTCTCTATCCTGCACAGCAGGAGGCTGTGGGTGCAGCTGTAGCAACCGAGAACAACGGCGTTTATGTGCTCAGCAACAATGTGCTTGCTGCAGGTTTCATGAGGGTGGGCGAGGCAATCTATTTTGCAGGCTCCGACGCAATGGATCTTGTTGCCGGCACCGAGATCTTCAGTGTTGCATTCGGCAACGGCGACAACGTATATGCATCGGGTATGAAATTGACCGGTGTTGAGTTGCAAGACCTTGCTGCCAACCCCGATGCCATTGGCGGTGCCGAGCACTTCGCAGGCAAGCAGCTCGTGGCAAATTATGAATATACATACAAAGAGAAAAAGGTGGAAATTGTTTGGCGTGCAGTGTTGCGCGACGGTAGCCACTATCTGCGCACCGAGATGGATCTCTATGGCGTTGATGACGTTGATATGTACAACGTAATTCCTCTCATGTATAATGTAGATACCAAGGCTGCGGGTTCCACTCCCGCTGTTATCGGCAACACCCGTGGTGCGGTGCTTATGAGCGACAAAATCTTTGCAGGTCTCGAAACTCCCACAGCCTATAACACAGTGGGCGATGCAACAGGCGAAGATGATAAATATGAGCTCACTACAGCGTTGGACGTAATTTCGCTTTCAGCATCATCTTGGGAACAGGTGATCGAAACAGCCGTTCCTGCTCGTGTTACCGAGGTAACCGGTGCCGGTTACCCCAATATCTATGCATACTGCAAGGAGGGCATCACTCTTTCAAAAGACCAGAAAGTTGAAGTTACCGTAGAATATAAAAGCGGCAATCATCGTCTTAATTTCGGTGGTGCCGACCTCTTGGACGCAAGCAATTCTATAGTTGCCAACGACTACCACAGTGGCTATTCTGGCACAGCGCAGAGTAATAACACATTCTCCTTGACCGTTCCTTATGATGGCACTTTTACTCTCCGTGTTATGATTGAGAATTTGAGCGAGAGCATCGATGCCACAAGCAATATGACCATAAATATTTACACTCCCAAAGAGGGCGTTGTGATAAACTCCGATGTAGTAGGTATTCAGGGTCTTTGGAGCCGCAATACCACATTGGAGGCAGGTGAAACCTGGAAGGTCGGTGCTGTTGTAGGTCTTATTGCACAAGACGGCACACAGGGCAACTCCGATATTCACAGCACTCAGAAACGTCGTTCATTCCTTGCATACAGCGAGCGCGAACGTGCAGTGCCTTGGCGTTCATTCCCCTGCTATATCTCTTGGTATGAACTCAATATTAACCGCAACAATGCAGCTCCCGGTAGCGAACACACAAACTTTACATCGGAGGATATAGAAGATGTACTTGAAAACTGGATAACAAACTACTACAACCGTTATGGCGAAGCTCCCGCGGCCTTTGTAATCGATGATGGTTGGGACAACTACGGTCCGTGGACATTCCATAGTGGTTTTCCCGATGAAATGCGTCCTATGGCAGCATTGGCAGAGGAGATGGGTGCAGGCGTTGGTGCCTGGTTAGGTCCTGTGGGCGGTTATGGTCAGAGCGGCAACTACCGTCGTGCATACTGGAATTCCGAAAATCGTGGTGGTATGCAGTTATCCAATCCCGCATACTATGCTACATTCAAGGCCGCGGCAGAAAATCTCGTAAAGAACCAGGGCGATTATAAATTCTTCAAGTACGATGGAATCTCTGCTCAATTCTCGGCAGTGGGACCCGATGATGGCGATACAGGTAACGAAAATGCCGAGGGTATCATACGTCTTGAACGTTATGTGCGCGAGGAACTCCGTGAGGATATCTTCTTCAATACCACCGTAGGAACTTGGGCCAGCCCCTTCTGGTATCAGATAACCGATGCCACTTGGCGTCAGGAGAACGATTACGGTGAGATTGGAGTCAATACCATTGATCGTGAAAACTGGATAACATATCGCGACCGCCTTGTATATCAGAACTATGTTCAGAACTCTCCCATTTGTCCCATTAATACATTGATGACGCATGGATTTATTCTCTCATCGTTCGGTTCTGTAAGCAAGATAATGGATTATGATGCTGTTCTACGCGAGATGCGTTGCGCATTCGTTTGCGGTTCGGGAATGGTCGAACTCTACAACGACTATGCTCTTATGAACAGCATAAACAACGGACAGCTTTGGACCGACCTTGCAGAGTGCATCGCTTGGCAAAAGCGCAATGCCGATGTATTGCCCGACGCTCACTGGGTAGGTGGCAGCCCCTGGACAGGCAGCGCAGCTCAAATCTACGGCTGGGCATCTTGGAATGGCAAGAAATCTACACTTGCATTGCGCAATGGTAGCAACGACGAGAAGAACTACACCTTCACACTCCGTGAGGCTCTCAATATCCCCGCAAATGTTAACGGCAGCATTGTTCTTCGCAAATCATTCGGTGTGCAGGCTGCTCTTGCAGGTCTCACCGAGGGAGAGGCTATCAATATAGACGATGAACTCACCGTAACACTCCCCGCAAGCACTGTATATGCATTTGATGGTGTTGATGCAGCTCAGGCTGTTACTCCCGTTGAAAGCATCACACTCGCAACAGAGAACGCTGCAACAGAGGTAGCACTCAACAGAACATTGGTTGTGCTTGCAACCATTAACCCTGCCGAGGCTGCATTCCCCGCTCTTGAGTGGACAACAAGCGATGCAAGCATTGCAACAGTGAATAACGGTCTCATTCAGCCTGTTGCCGAGGGTGAGGTGACAATCACTGCAACAGCTACAGACGGTTCGGGTGTTTCGGCATCGGTAACAATTACCGTCACCCCCAAAATTGTTGAGCCCTATGCAATCAACTTCGATAAGGACGCGAATGCAACACGAAGCGACCGCTACATCAACAGCATCACTTTCACTGAAGAGGGTGGTGAGGCGCAGACAATAACCGTGGGTGCCGGCAAGCCCTATCGCGATATGAGTGCCGATGAGAATGCTCTTCTCACTTGTGCAGCAGGTTCCACCGTTACTGTGAATTTCAGTAAAAATGCCAACTGGATGAACGCATACGTTTACATCGACCTCGATGGCGACCAGCAGTTCTCTTTTAACGAGGGTTCCACCGACCAGAGCGGTACCGATGTAATGTCATTCAGCTTCTACACAGGAAACTTTAACGACGATGTAAATGGCGGTGTAAACTCTGCCGGCACCTCATTGACCGGTAACAACCGTAACACAGTGTCTTTGCCCTCATTTACAGCTCCCGCTGTTGCAGGCGACTATCGCATACGTTTCAAAATGGACTGGAACAGTATCGATGCCGGTGGTCAGATTGCAGCCGATGGTACCTGTACCGGTGCAAACGGTATTCTTGCAAACGGTGGTTGCATCGTAGATGCCACCTTGCGTGTTGCCGATACCACAGGTGTTGAATTTGTGGAGGCCGAGGGTACAAAAACTGCCGAGATTTATGATCTCAGCGGTCGCAAGCTCCACTCTGCTCCTGCAAAGGGCATCTATATAATGAATAACAAGAAGGTTGTAAAGTAATTTATAATTTGCATTAATAAAAGCGTGTGCTGTCCCGTGGGGCAGCACACGCTTTTTCTGTTCCTCCCACCTCTCGGTCCCTGCCTTCTGTCTCCTGCCTTCTGTCTCCTGCCTTCTGTTCTTGTGTCTAATAAACACAATCTCTCCCCAAAAGAGTGAGGAGATGAAGAAGATAAAGAAGATAAATTGCCGGCAGTAGTGAAATTTGTTTATTTGATTGTATATGTAGCTCTCGGTGTTACAAAATAAAAAGAATTCCCCCAAAGGTCGTGCGACCTTTGGGGGGTGAAACAAATATAAGATATTCTGCGCTAAGTAGCTTTTAGCAGAAAAGCAGAATCATAAGTTGTGCTGTGAGAATGCGCAAGAACATTGCAAGGGGATATACCGTTGCATAACCCACCGACGCCTTGTCGCTGTTCTTGTCCTGCTCGTTGGCAAAAGCAAGGGCAGGAGGGTTGGTGCATGAGCCCGACATAACACCGATAAGAGTGTTATAGGGAATGCGCAGTATATAACGCCCCACCACGCCTGCAATGAGCAGCGGCAGAATGGTTATTATGGCACCATAGAGCACCCACCACAGACCGCCGTTGTTCACAATGGTATCTACAAAACTTTTGCCCGCCTCCAAGCCCACACAGGCGAGGAACAGAGAGATACCAATCTCGCGAATCATAAGGTTGGCACTGGTGGTAGTGTATGTAATCAGCTTATATTTTGGTCCAAAGTAGCTTATGAGGATAGCCACGATGAGCGGTCCTCCTGCAAGTCCCAATTTAACGGGTTGCGACATTCCGGGAATGAAGATGGGCAGGCTGCCAAGAGTACAACCTAAGGCAATACCTATGAAGATAGGGATAAGGTTGGGGTGGTCGAGATATTTGCGTGAGTCGCCCAACACTCTCTTCACACTGCCAACCGCGCTTCCCATACCCACAACGGTAACAACGTCTCCCATTTGCAGGCGCAGGTCGGGCGCAGCAACAAGGTCTATACCGGCACGGTTCACACGAGTGAGGTTCACTTTGAAATTCTGTCTCAAATTCAGCTTAGACAAAGCAACGCCATTCAGCTTGGGGTTGGTAACAATAAGCTTGCGCGACTTGAATTGCGCTCCCTCCTTATCCCAATCTACCACACATTCCGTTCCAAAAAGGTTCAGAACGCTTTCGCGCATCTCGGGTCTCACAATAACCAGGAACTTATCTCCCACCTGCATGGTGCTGTTGCTGCTGGCAATCTCCATCTCTTTTGTGTTGCAGTGCAATATTCTCGAAACTACAAAATCGTAATTTTGGCTGTGTCTTATCTCTTCGAGAGTCTTTCCCGCGATGGTGGGGTTCTTCACCTCAATGGTCAGCGGTTCCACATCATGTCTTTTGCTGTCGTCTGTGGTAGCGGGTGTAACCTCCTTGCGGTAGAAGGTCGCCTTTATAGCCAGCATGGAGAGAATGCAACCTATAACACCGAGAGGGTAGGCAACACTGTATCCTAATGCAATGTCAGTGGCAGATGTGCCGGTAATCTCGCGATACGCCTGCTGTGCTGCTCCTAATCCGGGGGTGTTTGTTACCGCTCCCGATAGAATACCGGTAACGGTTGTTATCGGCGTGTCGGTGGCATAGTGAACGCCCACGGCGGTGAGCACGTCAAACAAAACAATAGTGCATGTTATGAGGCACAATGTGAGTCCCCCGGCTTTGAAGCTCGAGAAAAATCCCGGCCCCACCTGCAAGCCTATTGAAAAGACAAAGAGAATGAGACCAAACTCCTTTACAAAGTGCAGCAGGTCTCCGTTTAAGCTGTATCCGAAGTGCGAGAATATTATTCCCACAAAAAGAATCCAGGTGACGCCGAAAGAGATTCCTGCAACCTTCAAACGCCCCATCATCACACCAAAAGCAATAGTGAGTGCAAGTATTATCATAGAGTGGGCTATTCCGCCGCTCCATTGTCCTTGCGCTCCTTCTAAAAGTGTCATTAAAAAGTCCATATTCTATATGTGTTTATTGTTCGTGTTGTCTGTTTCTGCAAAATCTTTGCAAAGGTACAGCTAATAAACGTATAAAATATCTTAATCATTTAGATATTTTCAATAGATATAATAGGTAAAATCAATAGTTTGCCCTTTTTGCGGGTCATGTAAGTACCCCACATTCTCTTTTTTATTTACCGTCTTTACAAAATCTCACATTTTTATCACATAAAATCCCAATTTTCTCTTAAAATTTTTGTTATGCTGAAAAAAAGAGATTATTTTTGCGGTCTATTAGCCAAGCCTTTGAAAGAGGCGGGGCAAAGATAAAGAACGTAAATAATTAAGGAATATGCATTTGCAGTCAATTACCATCAATATTCTTGGTGTGGTCGTCCTATTGCAAAAAATGGGGTGAGATGGGCTGTGTGTATGCAAAAACGTGCCTTTCTCTATCTAATGAGGAGGGCTTTTTTATTACTATGCGAGGGTGGCAACGCCCCGACAAATAAAAGAAAGTTATGAAAAATAAACTAAGAAGCGCACAATGTACCGAGGGACGCCGCATGGCGGGTGCAAGAGCCCTATGGATTGCAAACGGAATGAAACGCGAAATGTTCGGCAAGCCCATTATTGCTATTGCCAACTCCTTCACCCAGCTTGTTCCCGGGCACACACATCTGCACGAAGCAGGTCAGATAGTAAAGCGCGAGATAGAGAAACTCGGTTGCTACGCTGCCGAGTTCAACACAATAGCCATAGATGATGGAATAGCAATGGGGCACGACGGAATGCTCTATTCTCTCCCCTCGCGCGACATTATCGCCGACAGCGTGGAGTATATGTGCAATGCCCATAAGGTAGATGCCCTTGTGTGCATCTCCAACTGCGATAAAATCACCCCGGGAATGCTCATGGCATCTATGCGTCTCAATATTCCCACCGTTTTTGTTTCGGGCGGTCCCATGGAGAAGGGTACCTGGAAGGGTGAAAATCTCGACCTCATCTCGGCAATGGTGAAGGCTGCCGATACAAGCGTGAGTGATGAAGAGCTTGCCGAGGTTGAGAAACGCTCTTGCCCCGGTTGCGGTTGCTGCTCGGGAATGTTCACAGCCAACTCCATGAACTCACTTACCGAGGCGATAGGTCTCTCCCTGCCCGGTAACGGAACAATACTTGCAACCCACACCAACCGTGTGCAGTTGCTCAAAGATGCCGCAAAACAGATTGTAACCAACGCACTCAAATATTACGAGGAGGGCGACGACAGCGTGCTGCCCCGCAGCATAGCCGTGCGCGATGCGTTCCTCAATGCCATGACACTCGATATTGCCATGGGCGGTTCCACAAACACCATCCTTCACTTGCTTGCTGTGGCACAGGAGGCTGGCGTGGATTTCAAGATGGCAGACATTGACCGTCTCAGCCGTGGAGTTCCCTGCTTGTGCAAGCTCGCGCCCAACGGTCCCAAATACAGCGTTCAGGATTGTGGTCGTGCAGGCGGCATCATAGGAATCATGGGCGAGCTCGCAAAGGGTGGTCTGTTGAACACCTCTTTGAAGCGCGTGAATGGTGCAACCCTTGCCGAGGATATTGAGAAATACTGCATCACAGGCACAACCGTTGATGCCGAGGCACAGCGCATATACAGCACAGGCCCCGCCAATGTGTTCTGCAATCAGATGGGATCTCACAGCTCGGCGTATGAAACTCTTGACACCGACCGTGAAAACGGTTGCATACGCGACCTTGAACACGCCTACACCAAGGACGGCGGTCTCGCAATCCTCTTTGGTAATATAGCACAGGACGGCTGCGTGGTAAAGACCGCCGGTGTTGATGAGAGTATATGGAAATTCACAGGCACAGCCAAGGTGTTCGACTCGCAGGACGCTGCCGTTGAGGGCATCTTGGGCGGCGATGTAAAAGCAGGCGATGTGGTAGTAATCGTGTATGAAGGCCCCAAAGGCGGTCCCGGCATGCAGGAGATGCTCTATCCCACATCATATATTAAATCGCGCCATTTAGGCAAGGAATGCGCCCTCATCACCGATGGACGCTTTAGCGGTGGTACATCGGGCTTGAGCATCGGGCACATCTCGCCCGAGGCTGCTGCAGGTGGCAACATCGGCAAGCTTCGCGATGGCGACATTATAGAGATAGATATTCCGGCACGCTCAATCAACGTGAAGTTGAGTGACGAGGAGCTCGCTGCCCGCGAGATGTTCCCCCTCACTCGCAACCGCGTGATTTCCAAGAGCCTCAAGGCTTATGCCAATATGGTGAGCTCGGCAGATAAGGGTGGTGTGAGAATTATTGAGGATTAATACCTATTTGTCATTCTTACAACCGTAGGGCGGAAGAATCCAAGAGAACGCAAATAAGAGATTCCTCACATACGTTCGGAATGACAAAACAACGTTTTGTTATCGGTGAGTTTCTATGAAACGAGCCAATGACGCCTGTTTATCGGTGAGTTTCTATGAAACGAGCCAATGACGCCTGTTTATCGGCGAGTTTCTATGAAACGAGCCAATGACGCCTGTTTATCGGTGAGTTTCTATGAAGCGAGCCAATGACACCTGTTTATCGGTGAGTTTTGTAGTAATATAAAAACTCTCCCCCTAAGTTAGGGGGAGTCCCGCAGGGGAGGGGGTCTGTTAATCGTACCACTCACTGCA
This sequence comes from uncultured Bacteroidaceae bacterium, assembly GCA_964423665.1. Classification (GTDB taxonomy): domain Bacteria; phylum Bacteroidota; class Bacteroidia; order Bacteroidales; family Bacteroidaceae; genus HGM04593. Next base: position 52,042 of record CAYRFX010000004.1, read on the forward strand.
CGGGTTGCGAAGAAGCAAAACAAACCAATAATATTAAAAAGAATTACAACCCCTCCGGGGTAAACAGATATTTGAGAAAATACATACTTTGAAAACTGATAACCGATGAAGAAAGAACTAATTACAGGTGGCGAGGCACTCCTCCGCTCGTTGAAGAACGAGCAGGTGGATACCATTTACGGCTATCCCGGTGGCTCCATAATTCCGGTGTTCGATGCACTGTACGATTATCAAGAAGATTTTCATCAGGTGCTTGTGCGCCACGAGCAGGCAGCCGTTCATGCAGCGCAGGGCTATGCACGCAGCTCGGGCAAGGTGGGTGTGTGCCTTGTGACAAGTGGTCCCGGTGCCACCAACACCCTCACAGGAATAAGTGATGCAATGCTCGACAGCACCCCCATCGTGGTAATTGCAGGGCAGGTGAGCTCTGCGGTTCTTGGCACCGATGCATTCCAGGAGATAGACCTTGTGGGTGTTACCCAGCCCATCTCTAAATGGAGTTATCAAATACGCAGTGCCGAAGATGTTGCTTGGGCAGTATCTCGCGCCTTCTACATAGCAAGCACAGGGCGTCCCGGTCCCGTGGTGCTCGACTTTACAAAGAATGCACAGGTATCGCAGGTGCTCTATGAGCCTGTGAAGGTGGATAGCGTACGCAGCTACGTTCCCTATCCCCGTCCCGATATGGAGTGCATCAAAGAGGCAGCGGACCTCATCAACCGTGCCAAGCGTCCCTTTGCTCTTGTGGGGCAGGGTGTGGAGCTGGGTGAGGCACATAAAGAACTCCTCGCCTTCCTCGAGAAGGGTGGAATTCCCGCAGCCCGCACCATCATGGGCTTGTCGGCTCTCCCGTCGGAGCACCCGTTGTGCATGGGAATGTTGGGCATGCATGGCAACCTTGGTCCCAATGTGAATACCAACGAGTGCGATGTACTCATTGCCATCGGCATGCGATTCAGCGACCGTGTAACAGGCAAGCTCGAAACCTATGCCAAGCAGGCAAAAATCATACATTTGGATATAGATAAGGTGGAGATAGACAAGAGTGTCCCCGTGGATATACCCGTGCTGGGCGATTGCAAGGAGACGCTGCCCCTTATCACCGAACTGCTCAACGAGAACAGCCACCAAGAGTGGATTGCCACATTCGGCGACCTCGACAAGATAGAGCAGGAGAAGGTTATCGACAAAGCCCTCAACCCCGTTGATGGCCCCATTCTTATGGGCGAGGTTGCGCGCAAGGTGAGCGAGGCAACAGGCAACAATGCAATTCTTGTAACAGATGTAGGGCAGAACCAGATGTTCGCCGCCCGTTATTTCAAATATAAAGAGCCCCACAGCATCATCACCTCGGGAGGCTTGGGCACAATGGGCTTCGGCTTGCCCGCAGCCATGGGCGCCACTATGGGAGCTCCTCACCGCACTGTGTGCTACTTTGCGGGCGACGGCGGTTTCCAGATGAATATACAGGAGCTTGGCACCATCATGGAGCAGCGTTGCCCCGTGAAGATGGTGGTGATGGATAATAGTTATCTGGGCATGGTGCGCCAGTGGCAGCAGCTCTTCTACGACAACCGCCGCTCGTGGACACCCATGTGCAACCCCGATTTCTGCAAGATAGCCGAGGGTTACGGCATTCCCTCGCGTTTTGTGAGCGAGCGCAGCGAGCTCGATGCAGCCATCAAAGAGATGCTCGAAACTCCCGGAGCCTTCCTGCTCAGCGTGGCAGTTCGTGCCGAAGACAACGTGATGCCCATGATGCCCCTTGGTGCCTCTGTATGTGAGATGATATTAGAATAAGTGCCTATGGAGAAGAAACTATATACCGTTATTGTATATTCCGAGAATATTGCCGGAATGTTGAATCAGGTAACAGCGGAATTTACCCGCCGCCAGATGAATATTGAGACACTCAACGTTTCCTCTTCAAATGTGGAGGGCGTTCACCGCTACACAATATCATTGTGGACAACAGAAGACCTCATACAACGTGTAACAAAGCGCATCGAAAGAAAGATAGATGTGCTCAGAGCATACTATTTTACCGATAGCGAGATATTCATGCAGGAGGTTGCGCTCTATAAGCTCTCAACCCCCCGCTTGCTCGAGAATAAACAGGTGTCAAAGATAATACGCCACAACAATGCGCGTGTTATTGAGATAAACTCCTCATATACCGTAGTGGAAAAGACCGGTAAGACCGATGCCGTTCTTTCTCTCTACAAAGAATTTGTTGCCGAGCAGTGTGTGTTGCAGTTTGTTAAGTCGGGGCGTGTAGCCATAGTTCGCGATGCAAGCGTGAACCTCAGCGAGAACCTCTTCGACGAAGATGCAGTGCGCAGTAAGGTAAGGGAGTAGGGTTAAAGCTCCCTCCCCTCAGTCGGCAAGCAGGTAAGCCTTCGGCACTCCTTTGGCGATCTAAAGGTCGCGCCGTCGCAAGCAACGCTTATTCGCGTTGCCCCCTCGGGCAGGGGCGCAGTTATTTGCCCGCAGGGCGGTGGTGAGGCTTGTTCCCCCTCTACGAGAGAGGGCAAGGGAAAAACTGAAAATATAAAATTAAGATATGAAAAAAATAGAAAAACCGGAAACAGAAAAGTTAATAGCCGAAGAAACAACAAAGGCTGTTAATGCAGATGTTGTGCCCCAACAGCACGACAATACCCCGGCTTCTAACATTCATCACTCTTCACAGCAAGAACATGATAATGCCATAAATCTCATGAAAGGGTTTATGGATAATGGCAACCCCAAAGTAGGTATTTTCTGGTATAACTATATCGACAATATACTGTTTGGCGTTGAAAAAGGCGATGCTGAACTATATACAAGCCAAGGTGAAAATGTAACATACCCCAAATTGCATAAAACATATTGGCAGAAACAGCATCATAGAGCCGTAGCAAAAGGAGATATAAATTCAATATTTTATAAAGAAGCCAACTACACATTGATTCCAAGAGGTAGAATATTTTTAGAAGGAGATACCTTTTTTGTAAATGTGGGCTCTTGGATAAATGGAGAAATTAACGGGCAAAAATGTATAGATAAAGAAAAACTAAGAGAGTTAATTATTGATGAGTTTAATCTCCCCGATAATTTTACCTTTAGAATAGACTACCACTGGGATATTGGCCATGGTTGGTCCGAGGAACGATTTTAGACCGATATAAAGGAGTTGAAAACACTGGCAAATGTCATTGGCTCGCTTTGCTTTTAGCCACCCGCGTGGCATACTTTATATATGCTTCACGCGACCAACGGCTGCAAAGCTCGCCGATAACAAAACGTTGTTTTGTCATTCCGAACCTTGTGTGAGGAATCTCATGAGATACTTCACTTCGTTCAGTATGACAAAGAAAATAACCCTTTGACATAAGAATAGATGATTTATTTGTCTTTGGTTCTTTTGCCTGTTTTGTCATTCCGAACCTTTAGGTGAGGAATCTCTGCATTAACAAAAAGATTTTTCCTCCCGTTGGTCGTCAAAATGACAAATAGGTGTAACACATATGTAATAACTTAAAAGATAATAAAACTAATAAACAATTAAATAAACCAAATTAAATTACAATTATGGCAGAAATGAATTTTGGTGGAGTAATAGAAAACGTAATTACTCCCAAAGAGTTTTCATTGGAGAAAGCTCGTGAGATTTTGAAAGACGAAACAATCGCAGTGCTCGGCTACGGCGTTCAGGGCCCCGGACAGGCATGCAACCTCCGCGACAACGGCTTCAACGTAATCGTAGGTCAGCGCGAGGGTAGCACATACGACAAAGCCGTTAAAGACGGTTGGGTTCCCGGTGAGACACTCTTCTCAATAGAGGAGGCAGCCGAGAAAGGTACCATCGTATGTATGTTGCTCTCAGATGCAGCACAGATTGCAGTGTGGCCCAAAGTAAAACCCTACCTCACAGCAGGCAAGGCACTCTACTTCTCACACGGCTTCGGTATCAACTGGAGCGACAGAACAGGTATCGTTCCCCCCGCAGACATTGATGTAATCATGGTAGCTCCCAAAGGTTCAGGTACCTCTTTGCGCACAATGTTCCTCGAGGGTCGCGGCTTGAACTCATCATACGCTATCTACCAAGATGTTACAGGCAAGGCAATGGATCGCGTGCTCGCATTCGGTATCGGTATCGGTTCGGGTTATATGTTCGAGACCACATTCCAGCGCGAGGCTGTTTCCGACCTCACCGGCGAGCGTGGTTCTTTGATGGGTGCTATCCAGGGTCTTCTCCTTGCACAGTACGAGGTGTTGCGCGAGAACGGCCACACACCCTCTGAGGCATTCAACGAAACAGTAGAGGAGCTCACACAGTCACTCATGCCCCTCTTTGCAAAGAACGGTATGGACTGGATGTATGCAAACTGCTCAACAACAGCACAGCGTGGTGCTCTCGACTGGATGACTCCCTTCCATGATGCTATCAAGCCCGTTATGTATCAGTTGTATGATTCAGTAAAGACCGGTAAAGAGGCTCAGCGTTCTATCGACTCTAACTCACAGCCCGATTATCGCGAGAAACTCAACGCCGAGTTGCAGGCTCTCCACGATAGCGAGATGTGGCGTACAGCAGAAGTTGTTCGTCAGCTCCGTCCCGAGAACAAATAATCCATACGGATGTATTATAAGAGGCTGACTCTTACCTTTGTTGGTGATTACTGATCATCAACAAAGGTAAGAGTCAGTTTCTATTTTACCCCATATTTGATTATTAGGGAAAGTCCCATATTATAATAGGAAAATTCCCCCGATTATTTGCACAAGAATAAATACTTTTGCAATATCAAAAATAGACACAAGTTATGAAGAGAAGAGTTTTTTTATTACTTGCAACATTGCCATTAGCATTATGTGCACAGATAAATGATATGTTTTATGTTCCCCAAAAAGAGGTGAAGCAACAAAACGTAGAGAAGATGCTGTCGGCAGAAGAAGAATCGGAGTGGTACTACAACAACAGCGACACGCGCGATGTCGATGAGTACAACCGCCGAGGAACAGCAACCATTGATGCAGATAATGTTGAAGCACTGCTCCAAGAAAACGAAACATACGAGGAGGAGAGTGATTATAACTACTCTACACGCATTGTGCGCTTCCACAGCCCAAGAGCCGTTGTTGTGAGCAGCCCATTGTATTGGGATGTTTACCCCAACTATTATTACAACTATTATGATTACTGGTATGACAATTATTGGGATTTGTCGTTTGGATGGGACTATTGCGGTTGGGGTTTCCACGCAGGCTATCATTGGCCATATTTCTCACACCATCACCACTATCCACCGGCACATCATCACCATAACGTAGTTGCTCATCCGGTACATAACCGTGTACAAGGACGCATACCTACAGCCTCTCTCAATGACAACAAGAGCAACTATCGTCGCCAACCTATTGCCTCTGTGGCAAAAGGAGAAGATGGACAAAGAATAAACCAGACGCGCAACATAAAAACCACCAACAGAAACAACAAGAATGGGAATGTGCGCGAAAATGTAAACAACAAGAAAAACAATTCCACATATAACAGACGTAGCAGCACAAGTGTGCGCAGCAACAAAGACAGCGATAGCAGAAGCAGTGTAAGAAGCACTAACAACAGTGGAAGCAACAGAAGCAGCGTAAGAAGCACCGGCAGCAGTGGAAGCAACAGAAGCAGTGTAAGAAGTGCAGGCAGCACATCACGCAGTTATTCATCACCATCGCGCGGCAGTGCGGCAAGAGGAGGACGACGATAGTTGTTTATTAAGGGGAAATAAATTGAATGATTTACTATGAAAAGGACCATATATTTTTTATTCGCATTGCTACTGCTGCAGAACACTGCTGCACAAAACAGCTATGATGTTACACGTTTCACAAACAGCGACCTCACCGGCACCGCTCGCTTTGTTGGAATGGGTGGCGCAATGAGTGCTTTAGGAGCCGATATCTCGGTTATCTCTACCAATCCTGCCGGCATTGGATTATATCGCTACAACGATGTTGTTGCCACTATGGGACTGCACTCCATAGAAAACAGCAGCAATTTCATGGGTAGCAAAATGCAGAACGACAAAACCTCTTTTGCTATAGACAATTTAGGTTTGGTGTTCTCAAATAATATAGACTCGGACAAGTTGAAGTTTGTAAACATGGCGTTCAATTACCGTCATCGCAACAACTTCAAGAATTGCATGGAAACAGCCGGTTCACTTATAACCGCCGACGGTAACTACTTTTCGCAACAATACGAATTAGAGGAACTTTATGGAATAAGCGGAGATTATATGGGTTATGAGGATTACTATTCACTCGATTACCCTTGGCTTGGATTGCTCACATCGACATCGGGCCTCATTGACAACGATGGTGCATTACAATATGTTCCCGGTGGCTCAAGTGGCTACTATCCCGGCTACATGTATTACTACTCAAAGGAGAGTGGCGGTGTAGATGAAGTAGATATAAACATATCCTGCAATATAAGTGATAGGTATTATTTGGGCGCAACCGTTACTACAACCAATGTAGATTATACAAGATATTCGGAATATCTTGAGCATTGCGACCAATTTGATTATTATAGCATAGAGAACAGATACAATATTTCGGGCGAAGGAGTGGGAGTAATACTTGGTACAATTATACGCCCGTTTGAATATTCGCCATTCAAAGTCGGATTGGCACTGCACACTCCTGTATGGTACAATCTTACAGACTGCACATCGGCAACAATGATTGGCGATGACGGCAGTATAATGGATACCCGCGATTACGATGCATATGGCGATAATTTATATATTGACTATGAATACACAACACCATGGCGTCTCAACCTATCGGCATCTTATACATTCGATACTTTTGCCGCAATAAATGCCGAGTATGAATATATAGATTATTCTACTGCCAAGTTAAAATACACAAGTGGTGTTAAGATGAAAGAACTTAACAAAGAAATAGAATCGAACATGGATGCACAGCACATATTCCGCATTGGAGCGATGTGCAATCTAAGCGACAATTTCTCTCTACGTTGCGGTTACAATTATATGTCGGCACCATTCAAAGAGAACGCAGCAAAAACATCATTGAAGATGCAGGACACAAGTACCGAATTTATGAACCGTTACGAAACAAACACCTTCACTGTTGGAGCCGGGTATGCAAGTGGCAGTTTCTACCTTGACCTTGCCTATAAGATGGCTGTGCAAAAAGCAGAGTTCTACAACTACTACGATTCTGAATTTGTAAACCCGGCCGCCGATATGGATATAACACGCCAAAGCCTCGTTATGAGTATGGGATTCCGCTTCTAATTATTTGTTCAACTTCTTATTACGCCAGAAATTGAATCCTACGTAGAAATTAACTGTTCCAAACCCGTTCACTACAGAAAGGCTGCTTTTTCTATAACTGTAGGTGTGAGAAACTAACGATGCACCCACATAGAATTTGGTATTATTATATACGACGGCTGCGCGGGTGAGAATGTCAAAATTAATACTCGATAGAAACTCCTTGCCGCTTTTAAGCTGCAAGGAGCTGTTCTTATAGCCCACACCGGGAGTAAATGATATGTTGGCAAGACAGTTCTTTGCAAATACCCAATTATAAGAGTAACCGAAATTTATACTGTAATCTTTATATTTAACCACGTCAAACTTAAGTGCCGGAGATATATCTGCCTGCAATTTTTCATCAAGCTTGGCATAGTTGAACGAAAATGTTTGTGTATTGTACGAGAAGCCCAAGAGGAAAGAACCCGCGCTAATACGCTGATTTGTTGTCTGGCTATAAGCTGCAGGATATGAAAAACGCTTATTATTAAATATGTAATATACATTAACTCCCTTTTGCATTGTGCTAAAACCACTGAAGTTGCGACTATAATCACGAATAATCTCGCCATTGTCGCGAAAACCGTCAATATTTGAAATTTTAAAGCCTTTATCACGACGACGATAAAAGAGGTCTATGCCCAATTTCGATGTATAGAAGCTCAAATTCAAATCTTTTTTGGCATCATTCTTTGTGAGGTCGATACTCCACCCCAAGAATATCCAACGCCAGCCGGCATACAAACCTATCTTGTTCCCGTTTTCGGGTCTCAGGGCTATACTCTGACTTGCATCATCGGTAGTAAAACGATAATACTCATAGTTATATGAGTATTGCGTCATAATGGTCATATTATAGAGATTAGGAGCCACATACAAGCTATCCTTCTCATCAAGTGTTTTGTTGATTATATCCTCGGCTTTATGAAGTTTATTATAAGTGTAATCCATCGCTATATGTTGCCATTCGCCAATGACACTGTTTTGCGCATTCATTGTTATACAACATACCAAGAATGCAACAGCCATTACAACCCGGGAAATAGAATCCTTTATCTTCTTTGCGCCCATAAAGAGATGTGCGTTAGATAATTTTCCCAAGAATCTTATCAAGTACCCAATTAGTGGGCGTAGCACTTATGCTGTCGCACGTACAGTTGGATTTGCGTTGCAAGTGCTCCACAATATTTCTTATTAAAGGCAGTTGCACATAGGGAGGATTGGGAACATTAAATTCCTTTGTCTCACCCTCTCCTTTGTAAACTATGGGCTCAAATGTGAATACAGAAAAGCGCAAACAGCCTTTGCTGCCGAATATCTCGATGTGATCTTCTTTCGAAGATTCATCGGACACAAAGCACCACGAGCCCGAACCGGGAATACCATTTTCAAATTTAAAGCAAGCACTTACCGTATCCTCGGCCTTATAAAGCCCGACACGGTTGGCGGCATAGCCCTCGGCATATAAAATACAGCCAAACATATCTTGCAACAGATCTATCTGATGCGGTGCAAGGTCGTAGAAATAACCACCACCGGCAATATCGGGGTTCACGCGCCAAGGCAGATTTTCGCGATTGTAATCCAAATCGCGAGGTGGCACTGCAAAACGTATCTGCACGTTCAGCACCTGCCCCACAAGAGACAACAACTCCTTTACTTTCAAAAAATATGGAAGATAGCGACGGTAATATGCCACAAAACAGGGAACACCGGTCTCACGCGATATGCGATTTATTCGAGCACAATCCTCATAGCTTGCAGCCAAAGGTTTTTCAACATATACAGGCTTGCCTGCTTTCATTGCCATTATGGCATATGTGGCGTGCGACGATGGCGGCGTAGCAATGTATATAGCATTTACATCGGGATCATCAATAAGCGCCTGTGCATCGGTGTACCAATGAGGGATATTGTGGCGACGAGCATATTCGCGGGTTTTCTCCTTATCGCGCCCCATAACGGCTACAACTTCGGAACCCTTTACAAGGTTAAATGCCGGGCCACTTTTCTTCTCAGTGGCCTCGCCACAGCCAATAAAGCCCCATCTTACAGCAATATTCATAACATTTTAGTTATAGAAGTTCCACGAAAGTCCAAGCCACAGCACTGCCGGGTTAAGAGGATAGTGTGGTGCAAGGAAATAGTTTCTGCTACCGCTGCCTTCGTTTATATGCTGATACTTAACATAGAAACGTGTCTCCTTGAGCAGGAAGTTGGCATAAACGCTTGCCAACGGATAATTACCAATCTCTACCAGATCTGTCGGATTCTGCAAGCAGAACTGACCAAGTGCAGGAGAGTAATCGGGAGCATAGTAGCTTGTAAAGTAACGTACATCTGCTCCAAGTTCTGTATTAAGCACCTTTGCAATCTTGAATTTTATATAAAGATTGGCATATATATTAAAATCGGGCAAAGGTAATATATCCTGATTACTGCTTCGCTGATAGGTGAGCTCGGTATCTATATTAAGCACGCCCCATTTGAATCCTTGAAAGAGAGTTGCCGATATAACCTGAATATTTTCATCGGACTGCCGTACAGCCAGCTTACTTAGGGGTGTACCCTTGGACGAAACTGCGGGAAGAGCCGCAAAATATGTATAATTCTTTATATTTTCGACACCGGCTCTCACTCGTGTGGCAGTCTTTTCGAGATTCACATTCAACTCCAAACGGGTTTTAAACTCTTTATCGAGATCGCTATCGTCCCACCAATAGTGTTCCGAATGAAAATGACGATAGTAGAAAGAGGGGCGGTTATTTTTTACAAACGCCTTAGCCTCAATCATTGCCGGCTTGCTCCAAAAATTAAAATTATACACTCCTTGCCCCTCTAAAGAGAAAGCACCAATATCATCACCCGTTACAGCTGTTTCACCTTGCAATTTATATCTGATACTGTTCTTGAGACGACTCTCCACAACACCACCAACCGTAATAGTATGTTCATTATATCTTCGGGCATATTCTTTACCGGTATCGGAAATAGTGTCGGGCATTGTATAACGGTTATAACGGTAAGAGGCATATGCTGTTACATCGGCAAATGCCCATTTGCTGAAACCCTCACAAAGCGACAACCCGACACGATTTTCCAGTGAGACATTCCTATACGTATCTATCGAATCGAACGGGATATAACTATCGGCATAAAAATCAATCGGCTGCTCATAGCTGCGGAACTCACGCTTACCGGTACTGAAATCCACCGTATGCGAAAGACGGGCAACCCTTACAAATTCTCTTTCATCATCAGTATCACTTTCAACTGCTACAGCATCGGTCGCTGTACTATCGACTTGCACAGCAACATCAGGCTGACGATAGAAACCGAAATTATAATTATGGGTAAAATATGCGATATAGACCTCATTTCTGTTCCAGCTTCTTTCCAATCGCACAGGAATATCGGCCGATGAAAAATTACTGTTAGAGCCATCGGTCTCTTCGGGGCGTTTTATATAATCATCATTTGTTATACCACCATTCTCGGCAAGTTTCATATGATAACGACTTGCAAGCAAGTGATAGTTATAACGGTCGCTGCGATAGTATGAGAAGATTGAAAAGTTCATTAACGCCGATGACTGATTGTCGTAGCGGCCACGGCCATAGAGATAATCAAACATACCGCCTATACCAAAGTTCTTACCCGCATTCCTTGAGAAGAAAGCTCTGAAACGATCGTCGCCATCCACCTTATCTCCCGACGTGTGATATGTGAGATTCGTGTAGGGCGATTTTGTATCGGTAAAAAACAGTTCTCCGGGACGTGTAATAAAATAATCGTATGGAGCAAGGAAATCAAATGTTGTTGTAGTGGGACGATTAAAAAATATACGTGATTGACGGGGAGAGCCCATATTACCAAGTATATTATATTCACCATTCATACCCTCGGTTTGCGCCCAATTCTGGTACATATACTGCATTGTATCGGCCACTACCGGAATGACAGTTCCCAACGCCTCGTCAATGTGCCACTGGTGTATATCCGTCGGCACCTTCAAATTTGTGGTACTACTATCTTTTGGAGCTTTGTGAAAAGGATTGAAAGTCTCCCCGCTACCAAACCCCTGCGACTGTGCCACAACGTGCTGCCCACATAGCGCAAACAATATCGTCGCAACAAGAATATTTAGAAAAATCTTGTTTCTCATCGTCTCTTTTTAGAACATAAACCGTAGAATAAACTCTATCATTTTGCAGGTCATAGCAGCAACTCCCACATAAAGGAACAAAGAAGAGCCACTCATTGCAAAATACAATATGAAAGTTAGCACTGCCCCCACAAGGAACAGAATGTTCAATATATATCTTATTTTGTATATCGTATTCACTTATTTTGCATTTAAAAGGGTTGTAAGTTCACCGGCAAGTGTATTGAACAGATCTATGGTCTTTGTGCGGAACTTACCATAGAAACGGTGTAAGTCGCCATCCTTTGTTATGGCAACATCATCGGTTATACACTCTTCGGCATTAATTTTAAGACCACCATCATCAGCCTCATCATCCCACCAATATGTAATGCGCGACATATTGAGCTTGCAGTTGCCATCGTTGCTTGTTATGGTAAGGAAATAATATAT